>JBJMQN010000375.1:0-8573 GCA_045802665.1 Myxococcaceae bacterium
ACGCGATCGTCTCGCAGGTGACGCCGGACTCCGCGCCCGTACCGACGGAGACGCCGCCCGCCGTGGAGGCGCCGGCATCGAAGGCCGCGCCCACGCCCGCGCCCCTGGGACTGCCGCCGCGGTTCGCGTTGAAGCTGCGCATCGCGCCGTCGTGTCCTGTTCCCGGCGTGCGGGCGTTCCTCGTCTACAAGAAGCTCTCCTCGCTCGGAAACGTGTTCGATCTGCGGCCCGCGCTGGAGGAGCTGAAGGCGGGACGGATCCCGGGCGGAAACTTCGCGCTGGAGCTGGAGACGGGCGCCGGTGAAACGGCGATCTCGCAGGCGCTGAAGTCGATCTCGGAGGTGGAGATCGTCGGCGTGTCGGCGGTGGTGGCGACTCAGGCGCCGCCGGCGCCGCCTCCTCCCGCGCCGAATCCGGCCGCGCCCATCGAGGCCTCGAAGGTCGTCGGCGCGACTGAGCAGGCGCGCACGGTGAAAGTCCGCACCGAGCTGCTCGACTACTTCCTCGATACGGTGGGCGAGCTGCTCATCGCCACCGCTCGAATCCGCGAGGTTGGAAAGTCGCTGCCCGAGGCGTCTCGGCCGCTGCTGGAGGAGGGCGTGGACCGGCTGCACAGCCTCGTCAAAGATCTGCACGACAAGGTGATGACGGTCCGGATGACGCCGATCCAGATCATCACCGACCGGCTGCCTCGGGTGGCGCGCGACATCGCTCGAAAGCGCGGGCGCGAGGTGGATCTCGTCATCACCGGCGCGGAGATCGAGCTGGACCGGGCCATCCTCGACGAGCTCGCGGATCCGCTGCTGCACCTGCTCCGCAACTGCATCGATCACGGCCTCGAGTCTCCGGACGATCGCACCGCCGCGGGGAAGAAGGCGTCGGGGCGCCTGCTGATCAACGTCCGCCGAGATCGCGATCGCGTCGTCGTGGACATGGAGGACGACGGCCGCGGGATGGACGCGGAGAAGCTGAAGGCTGCCGCCGTGGCGCGCGGGCTCATCACGGCTGACGCGGCGGCGCGGATGAACGAGCGCGAGGCCTTCATGCTCTCGTGTCTGCCCGGCGTCTCCACCGCTCGCGACGTGAGCGACATCTCCGGACGCGGCGTCGGCATGGACGCGGTGAAGCGCGCGGTGGAGAACGTGGGCGGGACGCTGGAGATCGAATCCGAGAAGGGCAAAGGCACGCGCTTCACGCTGCGGCTGCCGCTCACCGTCGCGGTGGTGAACCTGCTCCTCGTTCAGGTCGGTGAGGAGGCGGTCGGGCTGCCGATTGGAAAGGTGCTCGGCGCGGTGGAGGCAGACCCTGCGGAACTGTCGGAGAGTAGGAGCCAGAAGCTGCTGTCCCATGGCAATTCTCTCGTGCCGGTGTATGGGTTGAGCGAACTTCTGCAATTGCCGTCGCCCCCTCGCATCGGGCTGCGGCCTTATGTGTTGATGGAGGGTGAATCAGGGCGGGTGGCGTTGGAGGTGGACCGGCTTCTGGGTCAGGAGGAAGTGGTGCTGAAGGCCCTGTCCCGGCCGCTGGATCTGATTCCGGGGTTGAGTGGGGTTACGATTCTGGGTTCCGGCCGTCCGGTTTTCATTCTGGACGTCCCGAGGTTGCTCGCGGCTTGAACTTGAACGGACCGTCAGAACTGCAGCTCGATGCGCTTCGCGAGGTCGCCAACGTCGGCGTCGGCCACGCTGCGAACGCGCTGTCTGCGCTGGTGGGCGGCAGCGTCGTGCAGATCGACGTGCCGAAGGTGCGGCTGCTCGCGGTGAGCGATCTGCCGGAAGCCATTGGCGGAGCGGATGCGCAGGTCGTCGCCGCGTCGCTGGAGATGACCGGCGGGCTGTCCGGGCGGATCCTGCTGGTGCTGCCCGAGCTGGATGCGAATCGCCTCTGCTCGCTGCTGCTCAAGCGGGAAGTGAGCGGCGAGCTCCAGTCGGACGCGCAGAGCGCCTTGAACGAAGTTGCCAACATCGTCGCGTCCGCGTGCCTCTCCGCGATTGGACGGCTCACGTCGTTGAAGCTGCTGCCGTCCGTGCCGACGCTGATGCAGGACAGCGGAGGCGTGGTCTGCGACACGCTGGTGGATGGAGCTTTCGGTCAGCAGCTCATGCTGCTGGAGGCGCGCTTCATGACGCGCCACTCGCCGGCGATCACCGGGCAGCTGCTGGTCCTGCCGGAAGCCGCGAGCTTGAAGGAGCTGTTGCAGCGGCTTGGCGTGTAGCGACCCGTCGCGGCAGATCCCCGAGCACTTTTGATCGAATTTCCCCGCTCCGGCGACAGGGAATCGAGGCCGATTTTCCGCCTCATTTTCGCGGGGTGGTTCGGATGAAGCGCGCGGTGATTGCGGTGGCGGTGCTGGTGTCGTTCGGGGCGATGGCGCAGACGGACCTGCAGCAGAAGAGGAAGCCCGCCCGGCAGGAAGTGATCTTCACCACGAGCGACATCTTCGGACTGGTTGAGAAGCCCGGAACAGGAATCATCCTCGCCCCGCCCAAAGCGCACTTCGACTCGCTCATCCGCGTGCGCGCCAATTTCAACCCAGAGCTCCAGAAGTCCGTCGAGTCGCTCTGAGCTACGCTTCATCGCGTGCTCAAGTCCGCTCTCCTGGTCAGCGCCGTCCTCTCGTCGATCGCCTTCGCTCAAGCGACGGTGATCGAAGATCCCGCGGCCGCTGATCAGCTGATGGGCGATCACGTGTTCAACCTCCAGTGGATCGACAATCCACCGGGCGTTGCGCACGTCACCGAGAAGTCGAAGGGCGAGCTCGCGATCTCCGCCGAGCAGCGGAACAAGCAGGGCGACTTCGCGTCGGTGACCGGGAAGATCACCCGCGTCAGCGCGAAGAGCTTCGAGATCGACGGCAACATCGTGACCCGGTCGCACGGCGTGAACGACGGCAAGGCCTGCGAGAAGAACGGCCACTTCACGTTCCGGATCACCGGGAATCGCAAGTACTGGCGGCTCAAGGAGATGGACAACTGCGAGGGGGACCGCGTCGTGGATTACGTCGACGTGTTCTTCGAACGGCCGAAAGCAGCGCCGGCGAAGCGGGAGTAGCCGCACGTCGCGTGGCGCACCGCACGATGGCGCGCGTCCTCCGCGGTGCCCATCTTGTGAACCGAAGGCGAAGTGACGCGGAAGCCTGCTCGCCGGGATCGTCCTGCTCTCCACGGTTGCCGCCTCGGCGCAGGGTCCGTCTCCTGTTCCGGCTCGTCAGCGGGCCAGTGCCACTTCGCGCCTGAAGGCCGGGAGCGTGCGCTCATTCGAGCGGGGGCTCGAAGCGCACGGACCCGGCACGTCGGGATCACGTCTCTCGCTGGGTACCGCCCGGCGCGGCGATCCATTCCTCACCGCCCGATCGCCCGCTCCACTTTCGTCCGCTCGTGCCGACTTGTCGCCGCACCCTCCAGTTCGGATCTTCATCTCGGACACAAAGGAGACGCGTCATGGCGACTGAGGTGATCCGCCGTCCGGATGAAGCGGGGCTGGTGCCGTCTGTGGGTGTGCGGTTGGGGAGCTCGCTCGCGGCAGGACAGCTCGCCGGCATCGTGATGGCCGTGGTGATGGTGGCGGTGTACGCGCTCATCCTTGGCGAGCATCCGCTCTACCCCGTGCAGGTCATCGCCAGCATTCTGCTCGGCCACGATGCGTTGGTGCATCGAACGGCGGGCGTGCTTTTGACCGGCGTGCTCTTCCATCAGCTCGTCCCGTGTCTGCTCTGGTCCGTCGCCTACTTCGCGTGCGTGATGTTCGCGCGGCTGCGGATGGATCTGAATCGATCGCTGATGCTCGGGTTTCTGATCGGCCTCATCTCCGAGATCATCGACGTGTACCTCATCGCGCCGGTGCTGCTGCGGATGACCGCGGGCGAGAACCTCTGGATGATGCACGTGCCGCGCTTCTGGGATTGGGCGGCGCACGCGGTGTACGGACTCGCGCTCGGGTTCTTCTATTGGGCGGTGCGCAACGCGATCGAGAAGCGCCGCGGCGTGGATCACGTGAAGGTGAACCACGGCGTGACTGCCGACAGCAGCGGCGTGCGCAGAAACGATTGAGCTTCAGCGCAGGTGATAAAACGCGCCGAGGATGCTCCCGTAGATGAGGTGCGAGAGGATCAGCACCGCGGGCGTCGGAACTCCGTAATGTAGCGCAAACATCCCGGGCGGCTCGAGCTGGCGCCGCGCCACGGGACCTGCGTGCTCTGACGCCATCCTCGGATGAACGCCGGGCATCACCGGCATCGCGACCGCGAGCACGAACAACGCCTGAATCAGCCCACCCAGCGCGCCCACCCACCAGGTCGCGCGGCCGAGCGCCTCGAACACGAGCACGTACACGATCGAAAAAACCCAGCCGTTGAGCAGATGGAGCAGCGTCCCGTACAGCCGCGCGCGGCTGCGGTCCGCCGTCACCAGCGTCCCCAGCAGATAGGGAAGGTTCACGCGCGTGAAGCGGAGCTGCTGTCCGCTCACGGTGACCAGCGTCAGAGAGATCGTCGCGATGAAGCCCCAGAGCAACCAGCTGCCGACGTTCATCTGTGCACCTCCATCGCGCCCGAGATGGCCTGCGGCTGGACGCGCTTGCGATGTCCGGCGCGCTCCTCCAGCGCGAGCGCGACGCTGATCAATCCGACGTGGGAGAACGCCTGCGGGAAGTTGCCGATGAGCTCGCGCCCGTGTGACTCGACCTCTTCGGAGAGCAGGCCCACCGGGTTCATCTGCCGTACGAGCTGCTCGAACCGCATCCGCGCTTCGTTCAACGAGCCGGCCCCGTCCGCCAACGCCTCCGCCGCCCAGAAGCCGCAGGCGATGAAGCCGCCATCGCCGTCGTTTCGAAGACCATCGTTGCGGTAGAGCAGCCCATCCCCTGCGTCGAGGTGCTGAAGCGTCCGCCGCACCGTCGCGATCATTCGCGGCGACGACGCCTTCTCGAAGCCGTACCAGGGCATCAGCAGCACCGCCGCATCGAGCTCCTCGCCGTGCAGCCGGCCGACGTAGCTCTGCAACCTCGAGCTCCACGCGCACCCTTCGATGTCCTGACGGATGCGGTCCCGCTCACGCAGCACGGCATCCACATCCAGCCGCGGGATGGGCATCTTGCGGTGGATCATCAACAGGCGATCCAGCGCGGTCCAGCACAGCACGCGCGAGTGCGTGTGGTGCTCGGGGCAGCCGCGCGGCTCCCAGATGCCTTGATCCGGCACCCACCAGTTGCGGCAGACGTAGCGCCCCAGATCGTTCAACTCGCGGCGGGTGTCGAGATCCAGCTCGCCGCCGACCTCCACCCAGGTGCTCACCGCGTCGATGACCTCGCCGTAGAGATCCAGCTGCAGCTGCGACTCCGCCGCGTTGCCAATGCGCACAGGCCGGCTGTCCGCGTACCCGCGCAGATGGGGGAGCAGCCGTTCGCGCCGCGGCTTCTCGCCGTAGACGTCGTAGAGGACGTGCAGCCTCGGCTGACGGAGGCTCGTGAAGTGCATCAGCCAGTGGATGAACGAGGCAGCCTCTTCCACGTAGCCAAGGCCAATCGACGCGCGCGACATGAACGCCGCGTCCCGCAGCCAGCAGTAGCGGTAGTCCCAGTTGAGCGCGCCGCCGAGCCGCTCGGGCAGGGAGGTCGTCGCGGCCGCGAGCATCGCTCCCGAGGGCGCGTACGAGAGGAGCTTCAGCGTCAGCGCTGATCTCACCACTTCATTTCGGTACGGCCCGTCGTAGGTGGCGTGCGCGCTCCAACTGCTCCACCACTCGATGGTGCGCTCCATCGCCTCGTCCGCGTGCTCGCCCAACAGCGGCAGCACACCGGGCGCGTCGGACGAATACGTAAGCGCGAAGCGGACCTTCTCGCCCTCGCGGATGACGAAGCGCCCGACGATCTCTCCATCCGGCATCACATGAAGCGGAACCTCCGCGCGCAGCGTGAGCGCGGCCTGTCCGGTGTACGCGTGAATGCCCATCCGGCCGCGGTCCACGACTCGCGCTTTGGATTGCCCGTAGTTCGGCGCGAAGCGAAGGCGCAACTCCATCTCCACCTCGCCGGCTTCGCACCGGACGATGCGCTGCAGCTCGTGCTCCGGATCCAGCTGACTTCGCCGATGTTGATCCGTGCTGACTGGCATCGCGTCCATGATGACGATGCGCGCGTCCGGCCGTTCGAACACGGTCTCGAGCACGTTCGTGTCATCCACGTACCGCTGCATCGAATGACATGCGCCCACCGGCGCGAGCCGCCACGAGCCGGCCTTGTCGGTGTCCAGCAGCGCGGCGAACAGCGACGGACTGTCGAAGCGAGGCCAGCACAGCCAGTCGATGGTCCCGTCACCCGCGATCAGCGCCGCTGAACGCGCGTCGCCCACCATGCCGTGCTGGCTGATCTTGCGGGTCACGCGGCCCTCAGTCGTCGGCCCAGCCACGCCGCACCTCCCAACACCGTGAGCGCCGCCGCGAGCTTCCCTGCGTGCTCGCGCAGGAAGAGCTCCACGCTGAACGTGTGCGCTGAGTCGTCGAATCTGCCGTGCGTGCCCGGATCAAACGGCACCGGCTGCAGCAGATTGTCCGGCCGCTTCGGATCCAGCGGCTCGTCCGTCATCTGTCCGCCCCACGCCGCACGCGAGAGGTAGCGGTCCAGCAAGCCCGGGATGAACTTCTGCCCGACGATCGCCTCCAGTGTCGTGTGCGCGATGACGAGCTCACGCGTTGGCCGACGCTTCTTCGCGACGTAGACCGCTGCCTGACCAATCACCTCGGGCTGGAAGATCTTCCCCACCGGGCGCATGCGGCGGTTCATGTGGCTGTGGCCCACGTCGAACTGCGGCGTGTTCACCGCGGGCAGCTCCAGCATGCTGATCCGCACTTTGCTTTTTTCGTAGTCGAGCTCGCAGCGCACCGAATCGGTGAACCCGCGCATCGCGGCCTTCGTCGCGCAGTAGGCGCTCTGCAGCGGGATGCTCCGGTACGCGAGCGCGCTGCCCACCTGAAGGATGAGCCCTTCGTTGCGCGGCCGCATGTGCTTGAGCGCCTCCAGCGTCCCGTAGACCGCGCCGAGGTAGTTCACCTCGGTGATCCGCTGGAACTCGCTGGGCTTCATGTCGAACGCGGGCGAGAGCGCGGTCACCATCGCGTTGTTCACCCAGATGTCGATGCCACCGAACCGTTCGATGATCTGCGCCGCCGCTGCCTCGACCTGCGCCGCATCCGACACATCCGTGGGGATGATCAGCGCCTCGCCGCCGAGCTGTTGGATCTCCTCCGCCGCTTTCGACAGGCCGAGCTGGTTGCGCGCGAGCAGCACGACTCTGCAGCGCTCCTTCGCGAACGCATGGGCAATGGCGCGGCCCACACCGCTCGACCCGCCCGTGACCACCACCACCGCCCCCTCGAGCTTGATCCCGCGTCTCATCGTCACGCCCCCAGAGTGGGACGTTCATCACCGGCAGAGGTGACGGCACGTCCGCGCACGCAGGGCAGGCAGGCAGAAAAGCGAAAGGCCGGCGGCTCCCGAGGGAACGCGCCGGCCTCTCATTTGAACTGCCGAAGCGTCGACTACTTGCCGGACTTCTTCAGCTCTTCGTCGATGACCGCCTTGAAGCTCTCGAAGGGCTGCGCGCCCACGAGCTGGCGACCATTGATGTAGAAGGTCGGCGTGCCGTTCGCGCCCACTCGGCCTGCTTCGGCCTGATCAGCGGCGATGACCGGATCGAACTTGTTCGAGTCCATCGCGGACTTGTACTTGTTCATGTCGAGGCCGATCTCCTGCGCGTACTTGTCGAGCGACGCGCGGTCCAGCGCCTGCTGATTCGCGAAGAGCTTGTCGTGCATCTCCCAGAACTTGCCCTGCTCCTGAGCGGCGAGCGCGGCCATCGCGGCCGGACGCGCGTTCTGGTGGAAGGGCAGCGGCTGGAACTTGAACGCCACCTTCACCTTGTTGCCGTACGTCTCTTCGATCTGCTTGATCGTCCCGACGGCGCGGCTGCAGAACGGGCACTGGAAGTCGGAGTACTCCACGATGGTGACCGGCGCGTTCTTGGCGCCCTTCACCGGCGCGTTGCCCACTTCGATCTTCTGCACCGGCGGCGGCTGCGGCGGGCCCGGCTGCGGCTGCGCGGGGGCAGCGGCCACGTTCTGCTCGGAGATCTTCGCGTAGAGCTGATCCGGCTTCACGCCGTCCGAGAGCAGCTTGTCCGCCTTCTTGATCTCCTCGTCGATGACGGCCTTGAACTGCTCGAACGGCTGCGCGCCCACGAGCTGACGGCCGTTGATGAAGAACGTCGGGGTGCCGTTGGCGCCGACCTTGTTCGCTTCGGCCTGATCAGCGGCGATGACCGGATCGAACTTGTTCGAGTCCATCGCGGACTTGTACTTGTTCATGTCGAGGCCGATCTCCTGCGCGTACTTGTCGAGCGACGCGCGGTCCAGCGCCTGCTGATTCGCGAAGAGCTTGTCGTGCATCTCCCAGAACTTGCCCTGCTCGTGCGCGGCCATCGCGGCTTCAGCGGCCGGCTTCGCATTCTGGTGGAACGGCAGCGGCTGGTTGCGCCACACGATGCGGACGTCCTTGCCGTACTGATCCTGGATCTGCTTGAG
>JBJMQN010000376.1:0-11253 GCA_045802665.1 Myxococcaceae bacterium
CCACCAGCGCCGCGACGATCAATCCGCGCAGCGCAAACCGCCTCCACGACGGCGTCCGCTTCGGCGGCTCGATCTTCATCGCGGTCATTCGTCTCGACGGAGGACCCATCAGCTCACAAGCTCCGGGGCGAACCTGCGCAGCAGCGTCAGCGCAAGAATGTTCCACGACAGGAAGGTTCCGCCGCGAGGCCAGAGCCCTCGGCCTTCGTCGTCGTAGCACTCGTGGAGCTTGCCGGTGACGTCCAGATCCCGCGCGAGCATTCCCGCGGTCTTCAGCGAAAGCTCCCTCGCGAGGTCCATGCGTCCGTAACGAGCGCAGCCTTCAGCGAGGTAGTAGTTCGAGAGCACCCAGATTGGCCCGGACCAGTTCGACACCGGCCCACGGCCATTCTTCTTGTGGTCGTAGAGCATCACGCGCGGCGCCTGATGGAAGAACACATCGTCGCGAGGGTGAGTGCGGACGCCACCGTTCGCCCAGTACTTCTCAGGATCGGTGAGCCGCTGGATGATCTTCGCCGCGCGCTCCTTCGACGGCACGCCCGCGTAGAGCGGAAACAACGTCGCCCACGTCTCCACCGGATGCTGCAGCCCACTCGCGGTCCGAGCGGTGATGATCTCCGCCTCCAGCGCCCCCGCGCCATGCTGCCACCGCAGCGCCACGTAGAACCCGCCGCGATCGTCCTCGTAGAAGCACAGCCGCTCCAACGTCTCCCGCAGCCGCGCCGCCTTCTCCCTGAACTCCGCGCCACTCTCGCCGCGAAGCACGGAGAGCTCCGCCAGAGCGTCGTACTCCAGCGCCATGAACGCGGACGTGTCGGGCCCCTCGACCGTCTTGTCGTGCAGCGTCGCGGTCAGCAGATCCGAATCGAACCCGCTCTGCAGCGACGAATGGGTGAGGAACAGCCCGTGCAGACCCTTGTACTCGAGCTCCGTGTAGCGGATGAACGCGAGCGCCCGATCGAACACGTGGTGCTGCTCCGCCCACTCCACGCCCATCGCGCGCGTCGCTCGCAGCGCGTACTGCGCGATCACCGGCTTGGAGGGTTCGAACTCGCGGCTCTTGTGAGGCAGCTCCACGCGGTGCACGCGCCCATCCGGCGTCGCGCAGTCGAGGAGGTTCAACAGACTTCCCGCGGCGCCAGCTTTGAAACCTTCGTGCTCGAAGAGCTCGATCGCAGACTCGGACGCGTCGTGATGGAACAGCCCCAGCGAGTAGTCGCCCGAGGTGAACCCGTCGCTGCCCGAGAGCCTGTGCGCGTGGTCCAACATCGACAGCCCCGTGGCGCGCGCCTCCAGGTACTGCCGTCCGTTCGCGGAGAGCGGCATCGGCGCCACCCACGGATGGCGGAACCGGTCCACCGCAGGACGGAGACACGCGCGGTACTCTTCGAGGAGATACCGCGCGAGCTTGTCCGCCTGCGCTCTGGTGACGACCTCCGTCACCCCTAGTGCTGCTGCTGACCGCCCTGCGGCATCTGGAGCATCGGGTTCTGCTGCGGCTGGCCCGGCTTCACCGAGAGCAGCTCCACCTCGAACACCAGCGTCGCGCCGCCCGGGATCTTCGGCGGGCGGCCCATGTCGCCGTACGCGATGTCGGACGGGCACACGAGCTTCGCCTTGCCACCCGGCTTCATCTTCTGCACGCCTTCCGTCCAGCACGGGATCACCGCGTTCAGCGGGAAGTCCACCGGCTGGCCGCGCTTGTACGAGCTGTCGAACTCGGTCCCGTCCGTCAGCGTGCCGCGGTAGTGCACCGAGACCTGATCGGTCGCCTTGGGCGACTCACCGGTGCCGGCCTTCAGCTCCTGGTACACGAGCCCGGACGGCAGCTTCTGCGCGCCCTTCTCGGCGGCCGCCTTGTCGATGAACGCCTTCGACTTCTCCTTCTCCTTCGCCGCGCCGAGCTTCGCGCGCGCCTGAGCGAGCTGGCCCTGGTGCTGCTGATCGCCGAACTGCTCGATGTCGATCGCGGGCTTGGCGCCAGCGGTCGCGTCCGCCATGCCCTTCTTGATGATCTCGAGCTCGCCCTTGGAAGGCATGAACACCTTCCCGAGCTGATAGCCGAGCGTGTACAGCGTCTTCTCGTCGTCGGTCTTCGGGGCTGCCTGCGCGAACGCCATTCCCGCCGCGAGCACCACCACAGCGACCACAATCTTCCGCATGTCGAATTTACCTTTCGTGTGACGGCTTCTGTGCCGCCAGGCCGGAGCGCCTTATAGACGGGGCAAACGCGACACCACGGAGAAAATTCACTTGGGGCCAGCTCGCTGTCCTGTTTCTCTCCGCGCCCCTATGACGACGGCACGTCTCGCTGTGTTGTTGACTGTCCTCGGCTCCACTGCGGCTTTCGCGGAAGTGGACCTCCGCACCATGGTGAAGGAGCACAAGCTCAAGAACGGGATGGTGTGGCTCATCGTCGAGCGCCCCAACGCCCCCGTCTTCACCGGCTTCGTTCGGCTCAAGGTCGGCGGCGCGGACGAGGAGCCCGGCTACACCGGCCTCGCGCACCTGTTCGAGCACATGGCGTTCAAGGGCACGCCGGTCCTCGGAACTTCCAACTTCGACGAAGAAAAAGTCCTGCTCGCGAAGATCGCGGACGTGGGCGACAAGCTCGCGGCGCAGATCCGGGCGGGGAAGGGCGACACCGACGAGGCGAAGGCGCTCCAGAAGCAGCTGGATGCGCTCTCGGAGCAGCACAGCAAGCTCACGGACGAGAACGCGCTCGCGGCGCTGTATCAGTTGAACGGCGCGGTGGGCCTCAACGCGAGCACCGACAAGGATCTCACCAGCTACTTCGTCTCGCTGCCGCGAAACCGCCTCGAGCTCTGGGCGCTGACCGAAGCGTCTCGCCTCGCGTCTCCCGTGCTCCGCGACTTCTACAAAGAGCGCGACGTGGTGATGGAAGAGCGCCGCATGCGGACGGACTCCGAGCCGGGTGGCGCGCTCTACGAAGAGATCAACCAGATCGGCTTCACCATGAGCCCCTATCGCTGGCCGACGGTCGGCTACGTGGGAGATCTGGAGACGATGACGCTCGCGAAGGCGCAGGCGTTTCACGAGAAGTACTACGTGCCCGCGAACGCGGTGGGCTGCATCGTGGGCGACGTGAAATTCGACGAGGTCGTCCCGCTGCTGGAGCGGACGTTCGGGGCGATCCCGGCGCGCGAGCCTCCTCCGCCCCTCGTGTTCAGTGAGCCGCCCAAGCGGCAGCTCCGCCGCTCGGATGTGTTCTTCGACGCGAGCCCGCGATTTTAAATGGGCTACCGGAAGCCCACGCTGCCGGATCGCGACGACTACATCTTCGACGTGATCCAGATCCTGATCGGCGAAGGGCGCACGGGGCGGCTCAACCGGCGGCTCGTGATCAAGGACAAGATCGCGCAGGTGGCGGGCACCTTCTCCGGTCCCGGCTCAAGGCTCGAGAACCAGTTCACCGTCGTCGTCATCCCGATCGGGAGCGTGAAGCAGGAGGACGTGGAGAAGGCGGTCTGGGAGGAGCTGGACCGGCTCAAGAACGAGCCTGTGTCCGATCAGGAATTGCAGAAGGTTCGTAACCAGCTCACCGCGGACCTCGCGCGCAGCGTGGATTCGAACGCGGGCCTCGCGGATTCGCTCTCGAGGTACCAGGCGCTCGCGGGGGATTGGCGGTACGTGGCGGATCACGGAAAGGTGATCTCGACGATCACCGCGGCGGACGTGCAGCGCGTGGCGAAGACGTACTTCGTCCCCGAGAACGCGGTGATCGTGGACATCAAGCGTCCGCCCAACGCCGCGGCCGCCGCATCGGAGAAGAAGGCCGGAGGTGCGAAATGAAGCGCACGCTCCTCTGCGCGTTGCTGCTCGCCGGCTGCGCGACGACGTCCGAGAACAAAGGCAACGAGACCCCGGCGGCGGTGTCGGAGTCCGAAGCGCGCATGAAGCCCGTCGCCTCCGCGAAGGCCGAACAGCCGATCGGCTGGGAGCCGCTCCCGGACGCGCTCAAAGCGGATCCGAGCAAGCTGAAGATTCCGCCGCTCGACTTCGACGTGAAGAAGCCGGAGCACCTCACGCTCCCCAACGGCCTTCAGCTCTACATCATCGCTGACCGAGCGGTCCCGCTCATCAACATCCGCGCGCAGATCGTCCTCGGCAGCTTCGAGGAGAGCGCGGACAAGCTCGGCGTCGCGGACGCGATGTTCGACGTGATGACCTCCGGCGGCGCGGGGAAGCTGGACGCGGACGCGCTGGATGATCTGCTCGAGTTCAAGGCCGCGGAGCTGTCCGCGGGGGCAGGGGATGAAATCTCGTCAGTGGATCTGAACATCCGCAGCGAGGATCTCGACGAGCTCTTCCCGGTCTTCGCGGACGTGCTGCTCCGCCCGAAGTTTCAGAAAGATCGCTTCGACGTCTCGATCTCCCGGGCGATCGAAGGCGTGAAGCGCCGGGTGGATTCCCCCGACGGCCTCGCAGCCCGAGCGGTCCGAAAAGCCGTCTACGGACCGGACTCCATCTTCGGACGCGAGAAGACGGAGAAGACGCTGAAGGCGATCACCATCCCGGACTTGCAGAAGTTCCACCACCTCATCTCGCCGAAGAACACGTCGCTGCTGATCACGGGCGACTTCGACAAAGATCAGATGGTGAAGCGCGTGAAGGAGCTCTTCGGATCCTGGACCGGCGGCGAGCCGCCGAAGCGAAATTACCCCGCGGCGCAGAAGCTGACCCGCCGGGTGATCTTCGTTCCGCGCGACGTGGCGCAGGCGAAGGTCCGGATCGGCACGTACGGGTTCAAGCGGCTGGATCCGAATGAGTACGCCGCTCGGGTGATGGCGACGGCGCTGGGCGGCGGCATTGGCGCGGGCCGCATGTACAAAGAGGTCCGCGATCAGATGGGGCTCGCGTATTCGGCGTGGGCGTCAGTGCAGCCGGGACCGACGACCGGCATGTTCCTCGCGGGCTGTGACACGCGGCCGGAGCAGGCGTCGAAGGCGGTGGATGCGTCGCTGAAGATCCTCGACGAGGCGCGCGGAAAGCGGCCGTTCGACAAGAGCGAGCTCGCGCTCGCCTCCGACATGTACCTGAACTCGTTCGCGTTCCGCTTCGACGAGCCCGACAAGATCGTGCGCGAGAAGGCCGTCTACGACGTGTTCGGTTACCCGGACGACTACCTGAACCACTTCCGCGACAACATCGCGAAGGTGGATGTGCCGGCGGCCACCAAATCCGCCGCGGACATCATCCAGCCGGACACGCTGCAGATCGTCGTCGTGGGACCCGCGGCGAAGGTCGGCGATCTCTCGAAGTTCGGACCGGTCACCACGATCACGGACGTCGAAGCGTTCAAGTGAGATGGGTTGCTGCTGCGCTGCTGGTGATGGTCTCCGGTTGCGCGCAGAAGCCCACGAAGAAGGAGCTCGCGGACTTCGCGGATCCGTACTGCGCGTATCTTCGCCACGAGGCTCCGCGCGGATGGGAAGGCGAGCAGTCCTCCGGCGTGCTCGAGTACCTGCTGGATCTACCGCCGAAGTACGCGAAGACCTGCAGCTGGCGAGCAGTGGAGGACTCCACGCCCACCGCCGATCCGCGCGATCAGCAGAGCCACGTCATCTATCTGATCGGGGCTTCTGAGGATCTGATCGAGCTGCACGTCCGCTACGAGGGACCCAGGAAGGGTTTCCGACTGCTCGTCGCGAAGAAACTTTATTCGACGCGGACGGCGGACGATGACGACGGCGGGTCGGAGGAGAGCGAGGAGTGAAACGGTTCCTGCTCACTGTGTCGTTCCGAAAAATTGACCGATCGATCCCCCGGCTTACCCTCGCTACAGCTTGCTGCGGCTCTGTTCACGGCCGTAGCGCATCGGAGGGAACCACCATGGGCAACAAGCGGAACAAGGATCGCGCGCCGGTCGACATCTACCTGAACAAGTACGTGGGCGGCGTCCCGTACATGGCCCGCGCCTCCAACATCAGCACGGACGGCGTGCGGCTCGCTCACCTCATCGAACCGCAGCTCAACAAGAAGCGCGTGGGACTGCAGTTCCAGCTCCCCGGCTCCGAAGAGGTCATCTACGCGGAGGGCGAGGTCGTCCGCGAATGGCTCTCCTCCAACGCCACCGAAGGCAGCGGCATCAAGTTCACGCTCCTCACCGAACGGCACAAGAAGCTCATCACCGAGTACGTGTCGCGCGTGGGCGACGACGGTCACTGACGCGGGTCATTGAGGACCCGGTGTGCGCGGCTGAGTCTCCGGCACGCACATCGCTGAATCGTCTGGACGATCTTGCTGCCGCGCCGTCTGATGCGGCGGCTCACTCGCGGAACGCACACGAAGCGGCGGTTGCCGACATGTGTGCACGAAAAAAGCACGTACAGCTTTCTGCACGCCCGGGCGAGCTGTGTCCATACGAGCATGACGACGCGCCTTGACACCTCGGAGAGCGGCCCGTTGAATGCGCGGACGAGCTCTGCAGTCACTCTCCTGATCGCGAGCTGGAGGGCGTACCCGTGAAGCGAATCCTTTTTGCATTGGCAGTGGCCATTCCCCTTGCTGCATCGGCGCAGGGCAAAGACGCCGCGAAGAAGCCGCCCGCTGATAAGGCGGCGGCAGACAAGTCCGCTGAGAAGAAGTCCGAGGCGGGCGTGAACTGGTCCGGTCAGGTCATCAAGGCCACCGGCTCCGGCGCTCCGGACATGAAGGCCTCCAGCCCCGCTCAGGCGCGGCTCGGCGCGGAGATGGCGGCGAAGATGGACGCCTTTCGCAACCTGCTCTCTCAGGTGAAGGGTATCCAGGTCTCCGGCGGCAAGACCGTGGGCGACGCGATGGCGGCGGACGAGCTCCGCGGCAAGGTCGAAGGCGTCATCCGTGGCTACAAGGTCACCGGCAAGCGCTACTTCTCGGACAACGGCGTGGAGATGGACGTCGAAGTCCCGCTCGCGGCGCTGACCGAGGCGGTGGTTCCGCAGAGCACCGGCGCGGACTCCGGCAAGCTCGCGTGCACCGACAAGGGCGAGAAGAAGAACACCGGCCTCATCGTGGACGCGCGCGGTCTGGATGTGACGCCTGCGCTGTCCCCCCGCATCCTCGACGAGTCCGGCAACACGCTCTACGCGGCGGACTGCGTGAAGGACGACGCGAAGAAGAGCTCCGGCGTGGCTGGCTACACGGAGAATCTGGACAACGCGAAGAAGGACATGCGGGTGGGCGACAAGCCGCTCGTGTTGAAGGCGAAGGCAATCAACGGCTCTGACGTGGTGCTCTCCGCGGAAGACGTGAAGAAGCTCGGAGAGGGCAACAACAGCTACCTGGCCGAAGGCCGGGTCGTCATCGTCACCAAGTAGTTGGAAAAGGGAAATCCATCCATGAAGGCCTTCATCAAACTCTCTGCGTTCGGCGTGCTGGTCGCCTCCGCGCTCGCTCTGGCGGGTGAGCAGCCCGAGTTCATCACCAAGGAAGTCACCGGCGAAGCCGCGATCGTCAAAGGCGACAAGATCAAAGCGAAGGAAGACGCCAAGCAGCAGGCGCTTCGCGAGGCGGTGGCGCAGGTTGCCGGCGTCCTCGTCACCGGCGACACGCTCACCCGGAACAACCAGCTCGTGAGCGACACCATCTTCGCGAAGAGCGAAGGGTACATTCACAAGTACGACATCACCTCTGAGAAGGAAGAGGCCGGGGTGATGAAGGTCTCGGTCAAGGCCGAGGTCGGCACCAAGGCGCTGGATCAGGATCTCGCGCTCGTGCAGCAGATGGTGACCGAGATGGGCAACCGCTCCATGGGCATCGTCGTGCAGGAGCAGACGGTGGCCCCGGACGGCACCTTCACCAACAAGGGCACCATGGCGGCGGCGCTCACCGACGCGTTCAAGAAGGACGGCTGGAAGGTCGTGCAGATCGGCAGCAAGGATCAGCAGACCAAGGTCTCCGCCGCGGCCGGTCACGGCAAGGTGGACGACAAGGACATCGACATGACCGCCGCTGACTTCATCCTCACCGGCACGGTGGGCTTCAAGCAGATCGGCGCGACGGATCAGCGCGGCGGCCTCGAGCCCGGCAAGAACTTCTTCCCCGTGGAAGGCTCCTACGAGATGCAGGTGTTCGTGGGCGGCAACGCGGCGCACGACACCTCGCGCGAGGTCCTCTCCCGCGTGGCCGGCGACTTCCGCTTCGGCAGCAAGGACATCAACGTCCAGAACGTCAACGCGATCATCTCCTACGACCGCACCGCGGCCGACGTGGCGAAGGTCCGCTCCAGCGCGATCGTCGGCCAGGTCCGCGCGGGCCTCTACGAGTACCTCCGCAACGCGCGCCAGAACGGCCGCCCGGTGGTGATGTCCGTCAACGGCCTGCAGGACTTCAAGGCGTTCACCGCGTTCAAGAAGTCGCTGGAAGGCGTCAACGGGATCAAGAAGGTGAACCCGGGCACGCTCTCAGGCGGCAAGGCGAAGTTCGACGTGGTCTTCGTGGGCACGACGGAAGAGCTCGCGGAGAAGATGTCGTCCGTCACCTGGAACAAGCGAGCGGTCAGCGTGACCGGCGCGGACGCGACGTCCATGGAACTGCAGCTCAAGTGAGGCAATCCGTGAAACGGCTCCTACTGGCGATTGCAGTGCTGTCCCCGGCGCTGGCGCTGGCGGACGAGGCCGTCATCGGCAAGGTCTCGGTGGCGGAGGGAAATTCCACCCGCGAGGCCTGCACCGACGAGACCGGTGAGAGCGGCTGCGGCGGGGGCTCGGCGCTGAAGGTGGGCGACGAGATCCACACGCACGACGCGATCAACGTGAGCAAGGGCGGCAGCGTCCGGGTCACGCTCAACGACGAGACGGTCATCAAGATCGGCGACCCGTCGCTGACGTCCGACAAGGGCAGCCGCTTCTACTTCTCCGAAGGCGACTTCGGCGATCAGGGCGAGCGCAAAAGCTTCGTCGGCTCGCTCTCCTTCGGCTCCATCTGGGCGCACGTGAAGAAGGCGGTCGCGGGCTCGGACCAGAAGTTCAAGGTGAACGCGGGCAAGGCAGTGGCGGGCGTGCGCGGGACCATCTTCCGGGTGGACGCGACGCAGATCCTCACCGGCTCCAGCAAGGGCAAGGCGAAGGGCAAGGACGCGAAGATGCAGACCCTGACCCGCGCCACCGTGATGGTGAAGGAAGGCCGCGTGGGCGTTGAGGCCGAGGTGAAGAAGCTGGTGTTGGGCGCGACGCAGGTGAAGGAAGCGCGGCACCAGGTCGCCGGCCCTCAGGAGATCTCCAAGGACGAGTGGGAGAAGAAGTTCGTGGAGCTTCAGCAGAACAAGAAGATCGTCATCGGCGACGATGGCGCGAAGTTCGAAGCCGCGGATATGAACGACGCGGATCAGAAGTCGTTCGTCGGGTTCGAGTAGGGCTTCGAATAGCTCGGGACTGGTTTCCGGGCGCAGCAGTGGGAGCCGCGGCTGATCCATCGTGATCACCGCGGCTTTGGTTTTTCCGATGATCACCATCCCGAACCTGATCACCTTCGCGCGGCTGCTGCTGGTGCCGGTCTTCATCTGGCTCCAGGCACCCGGGCGAGCGCAGGCCGCGCTCATCTGCTTCGGCGCCGCGATGTTCTCCGACGCAATCGACGGGCTGCTCGCGCGTCTTCTGAACCAGAAGAGCAAGCTGGGCGCGTTCCTGGATCCGCTCGCGGACAAGCTGCTGGTGTCGTCCGCGCTGGTGCTGCTGGTCATCGACCGGCAGGTGCCGATCTGGCTGCTGGGCTTGATCCTCTTCCGGGACGGAGCGATCGCGGTGGGCGCCCTGATGGTGAAGCGGAAGCATCTGGAGCTCCCGGCTCAGCCGTCGCGCATCGGGAAGTACGCCACGTTCTCGATGACGCTGCTGGTGGTGCTCGCGCTCGCTGGACAGACGAGCTGGGCGCCGCAAGAGCTGCATGCGTACACGCTGGTCGTCGGGTTTCTCGCCGGGCTGTGCGTGGCGATCAGCACTGGGCAATACTTCAGCCGGTTCGGATATCTGTGGTTCGCGCCGTCGCGCGCATGAGTGGAGAGGGTCATCGCCAAGCCGGAAAAAGAGCAGGCCGCCCAAAAGAGCGCGGAGCCTTCAGTAGAGGCTCCGAAGCTCGCGGTGGTGACGCACGAGTCGCACGCCCAGGGTTCACTGCCTGAGGACGTGGCGCGCCGGATCGACTTCATCTGGGCCGGCGCCATGGTGGGCGGGCTCGGGGTGGTGTTCCTGTTGCTGTCGCTGTCGCACGGGGTTGCCGTCACGGTGAGCCTGTCGCTCGCGAGCGCGTACGTGCTCAACGGCCCTGTGACCTGGCTTGCGAAGAAGGGCTGGTCGCGGACGCTGGCGACGGCCTCCGTCTTCTTCGCGCTGACGCTGCTGATGACCGGCGTAGTGCTCTACCTGATCCCGGTGTTCCGCGACGAGGCCGCGAAGTTGCCGGACTTCTTCCGGACGGCGGGCGCGACGCTGGTGCCGCACATCGAGAGCGCGCTCAAGATCTCCATTCCGCAGTTCGTGGGTCAGCGCGTCGCGGAGCTGGGCGACGAGGCTTCGCAGATCGCGCAGAGCGCAGGCCCGACGGCGGCGCGGATCGCGGCAGCGCTGGCGTCCAACACCGCTCGGCTGGTGGCGACGATTCTGGGGCTGCTCGTCGTCCCGGTGCTGACGTTCTTCTTCCTGCAGGATTACCCGAAGCTCGTCGAACGCTTCCGGGGGCTTCTGCCGCGGCGCTCCGTGTCGCTCGTTTCCAAGCGCTTTGCCGAGGTGGACGACGTGCTGTCCGCGTTCGTGCGAGGGCAGCTCACGGTGGGCGCGATCCTCGCGGTGATCTATTCGACGGGGCTTTCGATCGCGCGCATCGACATGGCGATCGTGATCGGCGCGATCGCGGGGTTCGGCAACATGGTCCCGTATCTGGGCACCGGGATCGGCGCGGTGCTGACGGCGCTGTGCCTGATGCTCGCGTGGCAGGGCCCGTGGCAGATCGCGGTGGCAGTGGGGACGTTCGTCGTCGCGCAGGCGGCCGAGGGGCTGTTCATCACCCCGCGCATCGTGGGCAACAAGGTCGGGCTACCGCCGGTGGCCGTGATCATCGCGGTGCTCGCGTTCGGTGAGCTGTTCGGCTTCGTGGGGATCCTGCTCGCGGTGCCGACGAGCGCGGTGCTGAAGGTCGTGCTGCGCGTCGTGATTGGCCGGTATCGGAAGACGGCGCTGTACACCGGTGAGAAGCCGGCGTCGTGAGCTGGCTGGTCATCGCGCTGCTGCTCTCAGCGCAGGGGGTTGGCAGGAAAAA
>JBJMQN010000377.1:0-10442 GCA_045802665.1 Myxococcaceae bacterium
CGAAGAAGCGGAAGGCCGCGTTCCTCGCGCAGCTCGCGCACGAGAGCGGGCAGCTTCAGTGGTGGCACGAGTTCGCCTCCGGCGCGGAGTACGAAGGCCGGCGAGATCTCGGCAACACGCACCCCGGAGACGGCGTCCGGTACAAGGGCCGCGGACCGATTCAGCTGACTGGCCGCGCGAATTACCGCTCAGCAGGGCGCGCGCTGCACCTTCCGCTCGAGGCCCATCCGGAGATGGCGGTGAAGCCGTCCGTCGGGTTCCGCGTGGCGGTCTGGTTCTGGACCACGCACGGGCTGAACGCGCTCGCGGACAAGGGCAAGTTCACGGAGATCACCCGACGCATCAACGGCGGCTTCAATGGGCTCTCCAGCCGGCTCGCGTACTACCGGCGCGCGCTGAAGGTGCTCTGAGGTCCGTTGAGGGTCGTCACGACGACCTTGCGTGGCTTGAACGTTCTTGCGCTCAAGCCACGCGCTTCGTGACTACTTCACGTTGACGTCGAACTTGCCGAACTCGGTCGTGCCGCGCATGACCTTGAAGGTCCACTTGCCGGCCTTGCTGAGCATGATGGACTTGTAGCTGCGCGTGCGCATGCTGTCCGAGATGGAGAAGTCCTTCGTCTCGCGCACCGCTCCGTCGAGCGAGATCTGCACGGACATGTCGTCGAACTTCGCGCCCTTCGGCACGAACCACATCATCCACGCGCTGACCGACTTGCCCTTCTGCACGTCGCCATTCACGGGCTCGACGCAGTCGTTGAACGTGGGGCTCGCCTTGTCCGCGTCCACCTTCAGGCAGGGCTTCACCTCGACGAGGATGGGGCCGCCGTCCTTGCCGTTCATGTAGTAGTCGACCACCTTCTTGATCTCCTGCGGCGCGGGCTGCGGCGGAGGCGGCATCGACGGGGTGCCGGCGTCCTGCGCGAGCACGGGTGCGGAGAAGAACAGCGCGGCGGCGGCAGCGGACTTCACGAGGGTCTTGAGGTTCATGTTCGAGTTCCCCTTGGTTGTTGGGCGACGAGTAGACGTGGATGTAGCAGCAGCGCGAACGCTTCGCGACAAGTCCAGTACGCGAGATCCAGCGCGCCGAAGTTGCGCTCGGACATGAGCGCGGGCGAGACCGAGACGTCGCGTCCCATGCTCCGGAAGATCTGCCGCGCGCGGAGCAGGTGGTACGGATCCGAGACCACGAGCAACGACTCCGACGGCTTCGTGAGCGCGAGCGAAAACCGCGCATTCTCCTCGGTGGAGTGGCTGTTCGCCTCCAGCACGCACGCGGACTCGGGCACGCCGAGAGACATCGCGAGCGTCCGGCCCACCTCTGCCTCCGACGGACCGTGATGTCCCACGCCACCGGAGAAGATGATCTTCGGCGCGTAGCCCTGATCGTAGAGCTGCACGGCCTTCTCCACCCGAGCGCGCAACGCCCCCGAAGGAACGCCGCTGCGCATCACCCGAGCGCCGAGCACGACGATCGCATCGGCCTTCCGCGCTCGCTCCACCTGACCGAACCGGTGAACGACGAACGCGAGGCCGAACACGCCCGCCGTGAAAATGCCCGCGACGAGGATGACGAGCTTCTTCAGCATCTTGCGTCGCGAGCTGCGGTCGCCGAGCCACATGCCCGGTCGATAGAGCAACCGCTGTGCCGGAGCGGGCTCAACCCTCGACGCTCAACCCTCAACGAACCCGCACATCCTTCGCGAGCTCCTCGTACATGTAGATGGCGGACTTCACCGCCTTCTCCCAATCGCCGAGGTGCAGCGACTCGTTCTCCGAGTGCGCGTTCGTGTACGGATCCTCCACGCCGATGAGCAGCGCGGGAACACCACCGAGCTCGCGCGCGAACGGCTCGACGAACGGGATGGAGCCGCCGCAGCCGATCGCGACGCCGGCCTTGCCGTAGCCCTTCTCCAGCGCTCGGAAGGCGGCCTTGAACGCGGGGTCGGTCGTGTCCGTGTACCACCAGTTGCCGACGTGATCGCCGGTGACCGTGACCTCCACGCCCCACGGCGCCGCCTTCTTCAGCGCCTCGCCGAGCATCTTCTGGCATTCGCGCGCATCCATGTTCGGCACGATGCGGATGCCGACTCGCGCCCACGCGGACTCGCAGATGATGTTGCGCGCGTCTTTCCGCGAGCTCGCCTGAATCGCGTTCACCGCGAGCGACGGCTGCCGCCAGTTCGTCTCCCACGGATGACGTCCGCCGCCCAGCATCTGCACGCTGGGGAGCATGCCGGCCTGATTGCGGAAGTGCTGCACGTCGCCGGGGAGCGCCTGGATGCTCTTGCGCTCGTCCTCAGTGAGCGGCTTCACCTTCTCGTAGATTCCCGGGATGTTGATCGACCCGTCGTCCCTGGTGAGCGACGCGAGCATCTTCGCCAGCGCCATCACCGGATCCGGAACCGGACCGCCCCACATGCCCGAGTGCAGCGACTGCTTGAGCGCCTTCACCTCGACGTCGACGACGATGACTCCGCGCAGCGCGGTGGTGATGGACGGCAGGCCCGTCTCGAAGTTGCCCGTGTCGGTGAGCACCATCGCGTCCGCCTGCACGAGCGTCTTGTACTTCTTCAAGAACGCAGCGAGGTGCTCGGAGCCGATCTCCTCTTCGCCCTCGACGATGATCTTCACGTTGAGCGGCAGCGAGCCGACCCCCTTGAGCCACGACTCCACCGCCGACGTGTGCACGACGACGCCCGCCTTGTCGTCCGCCGCGCCACGACCGTAGAGGCGGCCATCGCGTTCGGTGGGCTCGAATGGAGGAGACTTCCAGGCCTCGGCCTCGCCCGCAGGCTGCACGTCATGGTGCGCGTAGAGCAGCAGCGTGGGCTTGCCGGGCGCCTTCTTCACCTCGCCGAACACGTACGGGTGCGCGCCCTCGACCTCGAGCAGCTGCACGTTCTCGAAGCCGCGCTTCTTGAGGAGCTCGGCGGTCGCCTCCGCGCTCTTGCGCACGGCTTGCGGATCGAAGCCGGGGAAGGAGACCGACGGGACGCGAACGAGCGTCTTGAGGTCTTCGAGGAAGGTCTTCTTGTTCGAGGAGAAGTGGGAGAGCGCTTTGTCTGTCGACATGGGCCGCACGCTTTAGCGCCGCTCTCCTGTCGGAGCAATCCGGCCTTTGTGTCCCGTCCACAAACGCGTAGAACGCGCCGCGCATGCGCCGAGCAGCCCTCCTTCTGTCCGTGTTTTTCGCCGTCCCCGCCCTCGCTGACACGCCCGAATTCCAGAAGGGTGGCGTGATGATTGGCCTGCAGTACGGCTGGGGATTGTGGAATCTGGATCGCGCGAAGCTCGCCGGACAGGTGGGCGATGCGGACGCGGCCACGCTGGTGGGCGACACGCAGAACGGGCACAGCGCGAACTTCTCGCTCGGGTACAACATCCTCGGCCACGCGACGATCGAGGCGACGATCACCGGCACCGGCTGGAACCTCACCGAGGGCAACCGCGGCGGCGGCGGCTTCATCACGGGGGCCGCGCACTGGCACCCGATCCAGATTTTTCTGAAGGACCAGCCGCGCTTCTACGACGCGTCCGTCTTCCTCGGCGCCGGCTACGGAATCATGGGGGAGAACCGCGGCATCGACGGCTTCGTCTGGCAGTGGGGCGTGGACGCGGACATCTACTTCGCGAAGACGCTGGCGGTGACGGTGTTCTACCGGTCGACGCAGCTCAACATGAACAGCTTCTACATCGACTACAACAACCGCCGGGATCCGGGGAACACGGTGAACCTCCCTCAGGGAAGTGGCGGGAGCTTCGGCCAGGTCGGAATTGGTCTGCGGCTCCGCGTGTCGCCCTGATGCCGTTTGAGGCGGCGGTGTTCGATCTCGACGGGACGCTCGTCGACAACATCCGCTTTCACGTGCAGGCCTGGATGGAGCTGGGCGAACGGCTCGGAATCCCCGTCACGCGCGAACGCTTCGAGCGAGAGTTCTCCGGACGGAAGAACGACGAGATTTTTCCGGCGCTGCTGGGGCGGCCGGTGCCACCGGATGAGCTCGAGCGGCTCGCTGACGAGAAGGAGTCGCGCTACCGCGAGCTGTTCCGGCCGCACTTGAAGCTGCTCGCGGGCGCGGAGGCGTTGATCGCCGCGCTGACCGCGAAGGGCGTGAAGCTCGCGATCGCCAGCGCCGCGCCGAGAGCGAATCGCGACTTCGTGCTGGATGGGCTCGAGCTGCGCGGAAGGTTTCAGGCGATCATCGGCAGCGAGGATGCGAAGCGCGGAAAGCCTTCGCCGGATCTGTTCCTCGCGGCTGCGGCGAAGTTGGGCGTTGCGCCGGAGAAGTGCATCGCGTTCGAGGATGCGGAGCTCGGTGTGCAGGCGGCGCGCGCGGCGGGGATGACCTGCGCCGCTGTCACGACCACCGCGACCGAAGAGCAGCTTCGACATTCGGGGGCGCAGTACGTGGCCGCTGACTTCGCCACGCTCCCGCGCGAGCTGAGGTCGTTGCTCGGCGTGTGAGTCACTGCGGGCAGGGATACTCCTTCGGGGTCCACTGGCCGCCCTGGCAGATCATCCCCATGCCGCAGCAGGTGGTGCCGCACGTCAGGCCCTCTTGCGTGCACCGGCCCTGAAGATCGGTCCTCGCACATGGCGGCGTGGCGGGCGCGCAGCTCCAACTGGCGTGCGGAGGCGGCGGCTCCCGGCGAGCGACCCCGCTGCATTCGTGCGACGGCTCGGGATAGCGGAACGCACAGATGAGTCCATTCGGATAGACGCAGGAGAGGTTGTCGTCGGGCGTCACCCCGGAAGGCGGCGAGCTCGCGAGCTGTGCGGGACAGCGGCCGCGATTCGCCTCGACGCACGGCAGCGTCTGTATTGGATCCCAGAACGTGCCGTAGCAATCCCAGACGGTTCCGCAGTCAGGGCGCGGCCCGTATGCGCAGCGCTTCCCCGATTTCGTACAGGCCTGCCCGCGAGTCGGCTCCTGCGCGGGACATGAGGTGTCCGCGAGCTCGGCCCCGCCAGCATCCACCGATTCCACCACGATGGCCGTCCGAAGAACGCCGGCATCCAGCGGCTCGGCCGAAGTAGACGCGGTCGGGACATTCCGCGCGCAGGAGATGAGGAGGAGCAACGCGAGAAGGGTTGAGCGTCGGAGCATTGACTCGAGCATCGCACCATGCGGGTCGAAACATCGCCCCACGGCAACGCTCACCGCTCTCCATGCGCAGATCGCCACGCGCGTACGAGCGCGCCCGCCGCGACCTTCACCTCTTCCCCCGTGGTGCTCCGGCCCAACGACAGCCGAACGGATCCGATTGCCTCGCCTGCAGAGACGCCCATCGCGGTGATGATGCTCGATGCCGACTCGCCTCCGTCGTGACACGCCGCGCCCGTCGAGGCAGCGAGCTCCGGCGCGAGCTCCAACACTCGACTTCCTCGCGCGTTCGGAAAGCGCACGTTCAGCGTGTTCGGCAACCGCTCGGCGCCGTCTCCGTTCAACGCGAGGCCGGGGATCTGTTCGCGCAGCAGCCGGTAGAGCTCATCGCGCAGGCGACTCTGCCGCTCACCCTCCTCGCGGAGATCTCTCTGAGCACGCGCTGCCGCCGCGCCGATCGCTACGATGTGCGGAACGTTCTCGGTCCCGGGCCGCAGATGCCGCTCCTGCCCTCCTCCCTGCGCGAGCGGCTTCAACGCGACTCCGCGTCTCACGAACAGCGCTCCAATTCCCTTCGGCGCGTAGAACTTGTGACCGACGATCGAGAGGAGATCGGCGTGGAGCGCCCGCACGTCGACGGGGACTTTCCCCACTGACTGCGCGCCATCGACGTGAAACAGCGCCCCGTGCTGCTGCGCCAGCGCTCCCACTTCCGCGATCGGCTGGAGCACGCCGGTCTCGTTGTTGCTGTGCATGAGCGTGATCAGCGCTGTCTCTTCGCTCACCGCGCCGCGCGCCGCTTCGAGATCCACTCGTCCGCTCGCACTGACGGGGAGCACCGTCAGCTTCACTGAGCTCGAGAGCTCTCTGCACGTCGAGAGCGTCGCGGGATGATCGATCACCGAGGTGATCAATCCCTTCCTGCGACTCGTCGCCATCACTCCTTTGATCGCGAGGTTGTTCGCCTCGGTGCCGGTCGCGGTGAAGACGATTTCGTCAGGTTCCGCGTTGATGAGCGACGCGAGCTGCGCGCGGGCGTTGTCCACCGCAGCCTTCGCTCGACGGCCGAACTCGTGACCGCTGGAGGGATTGCCGAAGTGCTCGCGCAGATACGGGAGCATGGCGTCCACCACCTCGGGCAGGACCGGCGTGGTCGCGTTGTGGTCGAGGTAGATGGTCACAGTTTTCCCACCAGGTAGTTGAGCCACAGCCCGCCGTTCTGAACGCGGTGCACGGTCTCGGGCTTCAACGCGAGCGCCTTCTCCAGCCGCTCCTCCGGCACCAGCACGCCGTATCGCCAGCCTTTGAACGACGTTCGAAGCGTGTTGCCCAACGCGCGGAAAAGCTCGCCGAGATCACCGCGCTCGCCGACGCGCTTTCCATACGGAGGATTCGTCACCACGAAACCCGCCGGCCCCGCCGCGACTGGCAGCTTCGCGACGTCCACGCGCTCGAGCTTCAACTCCACTCCGGCCCGCCGCGCATTCCGTCGCGCAGCACCCAGCGCGCCCGCGTGAATGTCCGTTCCATTCAGCGGCACGTTCGCTTTCACCGCTCGACCCGAGATGGACTCCTTCAACTGCGCGAACGCCGCTGCATCGAACCCCGGAAACTTCTCGAACGCGAAATGCCTCTCGAGGCCTGGCGCTCTCCGAGTCGCCATCAGCCCCGCTTCGATCGCGATCGTCCCCGAGCCGCACATCGGATCCCAGAACGGCGTCGACCCGTCGTAGCCCGCGAGCAGGAGCAGCCCGGCCGCGAGCGTCTCCCGAAGCGGGGCGTGCGAACCCTCCTGTCGATACCCCCGCCGATTCAACAGCTCGCCTGAGGTATCCACGGAGACCGTGCAGCGATCGCCCTCGAGCCGCAGCTGAAATCTGAGGGCGTCCGACTCTTCGTCCTCCTTCTGTTTTCGAACAGGCGGCGGAAGCTTCCAGGCCTGCCTCGCGAGACTCTCCAACTCCGTGGGCCGCATGCGCGCGTTGTGCGCCGAGGCGGAGACCTCGACGTCGCCGCTACCCGTCCAGAACTTCCGCACGTCGATCCGCGACAGCTCGCGCGGAGCAAGCTCTCCGAGCCGAAGGAGCACCCGCGACGCGGTCCGCAGCTCCAAGTTCAACCGGTGGTAATCGCCTTCTACCGTCACTCCGCCCGGCTCGGCGCTTGGCGCAAGCCCCAGCGCACGGCACTCTTTTGCGAGCGCGGGCTCCAGTCCCGGTGTAGTCGTGAGGAACAACTGCGGCACGGCTGGCTTCTTACCAGCGCGTCCGGATTCCAGGTCTGCTCCATGGACGTCGTCGTTCGTCAGCGCCCGAAGCTCTACAAGCTCGATCTCGCCATCGAGCGCGTCATCCGCGAGAGCGTGGACACCGTCACCCTCGTCTTCGAGAAGGCGCCCGAAGAGCTCGTCTACAAGGCGGGCCAGTTCTGCAACATCGACGTGCACCAGTTCGACACGCTCAAGAACTTCACCGCCTATCTGGAGGCGCAGAAGGGCCGCAAGGAGCTGCCGCGATCGTATTCGCTGGCCTCCGCGCCGCACGAGCCGCAGCTCGCGATCACGATCAAGGAAGAGCTCTTCATCCCGGGCGAGACGAAGTATCCGCCGCTCATCTCGTCACACCTCGTTCGAACCGTGCGAGCGGGAGATCGGATCACGCTCGTCGGATTTCAAGGGCCGTACGTGCTCCCGGACGATGTGGAGCAGCACACCCAGCACCTCGTTCACGTCGTCGCCGGCTCGGGCGCGGTGCCGAACTTCTCGATCCTGAAGGACGCCCTGCACCGCGGGCTAAAGCTGCGCCACACGTTCATCTATTCGAATCGCACGTGGGCCGACGTCGCGTACCTCGAGGCGCTCGGGGAGTTGGAGGCGAAGTATCCGAGCCAGCTCCGCGTCGTGCACACGCTCACGCGCGAGACGGACGAGTCGAAGTTCAACGCGAAGGTGAGAAGAGGCCGCGTGTCACTGGAGCTCCTGCGAGAGCTCGTCCCGGATGCGGACAAGGCGCTCGCTTACGTGTGCGGTCCGGCGGTGAGCAGCTGGGAGCGGCGCGCGTCGCTGGAGTCCGGAACGCCCACGACGCCCCGCTTCCTCGAGAACGCGATCGCGCACCTGCACGAGCTCGGCATTCCGGACAAACGGATCAAACGCGAGGCGTACGGCTGAGCCGGGTCTGAGCCTCATCGCCCGCTTGTGCTGTTTCCGAGTGGAAACGAAACATTCCGAAAAGCTGGCAGGCGAGCTTGGCCATCCCCATCCATTGAATGTGTGCACAGGCGCATACGTCTGGATGTTCGCTATGGAAGCTCGATTGATTCGTGGACTGCTGGTCGCCTCCGTCGTCGCTGTCTCCCTCTTCGCCGCTCCTGAAGCGAAGGCCTGGGGGGGCACGGAAGTTTCAGTTTCTTTCGGGACGGCGCTGAGCCCGTACGGTGAATGGGTGAGCGTCTCTCGAGTGGGGCGCGTGTGGCGGCCCTACCGCTCGGTCGTCGGCGCGGAGTTCGTGCCTTACGAGACCGGCGGGCACTGGGTGAACTCGGACTACGGCTGGATGTTCGTCTCCGACTACGAGTGGGGCTGGGCCCCGTTCCACTACGGCCGCTGGTTCATGGATCCGATCTACGGCTGGGTCTGGGTGCCTGACTCGGTATGGGGACCGGCGTGGGTCGACTGGCGATACGGAGGCGGTTACGTCGGTTGGGCGCCGCTCGCGCCGGCTGCGTTCGCGGTGAGCTACTGGCATCCGCACTACTGCTTCGTCGAGACGCGCTACTTCACCGAGCCGAACTTCTACCGCTACCGCGTGCCCGACTATCGAGTGCCGCAGGTGCACGCCGCGACCGCCGTGGTCCCTCCTCGGCAATACGGAAACACCCGGTACTACGCGGGGCCGCCGGCGACTCAGGTCGCGCACGATGCGGGACATCCGGTCTCGCAGGTGCAGGTGAGTCGCCCGCCGCCGGGTCGAGTGGGTGTGACCGAATTCCGCGGGGAGACGCATCAGCTCCAGCCCGGCGGACAGACGCGCGGCATGACTCAGGACAACTCCGGTCGAGCGCACTTCAACTCCGGTCCGCCCGGCCGCGTGGAGAACGGCAACGGAAGCGCCGCTCGCCAGAATCCGGAGGATGGATGGAACCAGTTCCCGGGTCAGCGCGGCGAGCCTCATCCGCGCAACGGCTCGAACCAGCTGAATCAGTCGAGCGCGTTCCCGCAGCACAGCGAGCCCGTGGAGCGCTTCGGCCAGCAGCAGGTGACGCCGCCGCAGCCGTGGCGGCAGGGTGAAGAGCGGCCTGCGACCGGAGGACGGGTGGACTCGGTGCCGCATGAGATGCATCAACTCGGACAGCAGCCGCAGCAGCGCGAGCAGATGAATCCCGCGCCGCAGTTCCAGCGCCATGACTCGTTCGGCGCGCCGCAGCAGTTCGAGCAGCCGCAGGTTCAGCAGCGAGAGCAGATGAATCCCGCGCCGCAGCTCCAGCGCCACGACTCGTTCGGCGCGCCGCAGCAGTTCCAGGCGCCGCACCAGTTCCAGGGCGGTCAGACGTATCAGGCGCCGCAGTACCACCAGACCCAGCGCATGGAGGCGCCGCAGCAGTATCGGCAGATGCCTCCGCAGCAGTTCCAGCGCATGGAAGCGCCGCAAATGCCTCCGCAGATGCAGCAGCGCCCGCCTCAGCAGTTCCATCAGGCGCCACAGGCGCAACCCGGGATGCGCGGCGGCGCAAGCTTCCACCACCGCTAAGCGGCGTCGTGATCCTCCGGCGGCTGCAGCTCGGCGCCGCACGCAGCCAGGAGAAGCCGGAATGGGACGGTGGTCCGAAGCATCGTCCGACCTGATCGCAGGTCCGGCGCGCAATCTGCGCGGCGTTCAGCGCTGCTACATGCCTGATGCGTTCTGCCGATTCGATTGGGAGTGAGCGGCGTTCAGCAGCTCCTGCTGCACCTCCAGAGTGCGCTTCTGGATCTGAACGATGCTGTCGAGCTGGCTGTCCACGCTGCGCAGTACCTTCAGCGCCTCGTTGATCTTCCAGTACCAAGCCATCAGCTCTCGCGCGAGAAGGAATACGAGAGCGCCCACAACGAACGCAACGAACATCCCGAAGAAGCTCTGGAACATGGACGCGGACCTTGCCACACGAATTACGGGGTTTCCTCTGCCCACCCGTTCAGCCGAGGAAACCCACGGGGTGCGGTTGAACCTGTCCGGCGAGCTCAAGCTCCAGAAGTGAAAGTCGAAGTGAAGAGCTTGGCACCGTGCAGGAGCACACCGAACGCCATGTCGACAGCAGCGAGCCGCTCCACTCCGAAGAGAAGGCCGCCGAGGTCCAC
>JBJMQN010000015.1:0-4180 GCA_045802665.1 Myxococcaceae bacterium
CGAAGGGCGAACGGTGGATGGCGCTCGAGATCAACAACAGCGGCGAGGCGTACACCGAGACGATCATCGACACCGCCGCGATGGAGCAGAAGATCGAGCTCTCCGCGGATGAGATGGCGGATCAGCTGAACAAGAACGGCTTCATCGCGCTGTACGGGATCCTGTTCGACACCGGCAAGGACACCATCAAGCCCGAGTCGGAGCCGCTGTTGAACGAGATCGTGAAGCTGCTCTCCGGCCATCCCGAGCTGAAGATCTCCGTGGAGGGCCACACCGACAACGTGGGCGACAAGAAGGCGAACATGACGCTGTCGCAGAAGCGCGCCGAGTCGGTGAAGAAGTGGCTCGCCGGCAAGGGCGTGGACGGCAAGCGCCTGTCGACCAAGGGCTTCGGAGATACCAAGCCCGTCGCGGACAACCGGACCGAAGAGGGGAAGGCGAAGAACCGGCGCGTGGAGTTGGTGAAGGTGAAGTAGCGCGGGTCCGAGCGCGACGCGCGCGTGGATCGGATCCGTTCTTCGCGCGGCTCGGGCTGTCGTGCCGTTTGTCGGTGACTCCGCGTGCGCGCGCGTTTCTGGTGCCGGCTGGTTCTTCGCAGCGCGTTACATCCCCAGCTCGAGCTGGTGAGTTGGATAGTACTCGGGATGCTGCGCGACCTCGTTGCCCAGTGCGAGGCGACGCGCGTCCATGATTGCGCGGACCTCGGCGACGAGGCGCTCCTCGTCGAAGAGATCCTCCCAGACGTAGCGGCAGCAGTCCCACCGCGCGATCTTGAGGCGGCGGTCCAGGCGTCGATCGTTCCGGAACTTCCGGCGCTTCTTGTTGTGCGGATCGAAGCCGTCAAACTGAAACGCGAGGCGCAACCAGGTGATGGCGAAGTCCACCTTCGTGGAGATGCGGGCCTTGGCGTCGTAGACGAAGTACTGCCGCTTCAGCACGATCCCGTGGCGAGTGAGGATGTCGTAAAACCGCGCCTCGGCTTCGCTGTCCGTCGGCGGCGGATTATCGGCGTCGCGCTTGATGAGCTCTTCGAGGACGGAGAGATCGCGACCGCGACCTTTGTAGAACGCGACGCATTCTTTCAGCGCTTCGCGGTGACGTTGGGAGCGCCGGTAGTTGTCCTCGTACGCGACGACAATCTGCATCCGGTCCGCGCCGATCTCGCAGAGGTGCACGAGCGCGCGAGCGATCGTCATCACTCGGAAGCCTTCAATGTCCGTGATGTCTTGAGGTCGGACCTGGGCGGTGCGGATGGTGGCGCCGGGTGAGGTGCGGCGTTGATCGGCGGGCACGACGTAGTCGACGACCTGTGCGTCGAAGCCGTCGACGCGGTGCAGGTGCAGAGAGGTGGGGGCAGACGCGCAACATTCCGCGCCCAGCCATTTCTGCGTGGCGGCCAGCATGGTGAAGAAGCGGATCACGCCGCGAGTGGCGGCGTAGACGCCCGGATGAACGCGAACGACGTCACCGCGCTGAACACGGCGGCGAAGTGACGACGGATGAAGCCGTTTGACCGCCTCGCTCCACGTGATCACTTTGCGCCAACTTGCACGCAGAACGTCTCTATCCAGCGCATCGAGCATCGACCTTCCCCCCGCCACCAACACCCCGTCGACGGCTGCGCGGATGTTGGCATAGGGGTCTGACGCTCGCGGGTTGCGGTGGGCATCAGCCCGAACGTGGTACCGCACGATTCGAGTTCGGCCGAATTGGCGAACCCTGTGGAATCACGTTCGCTTTCGAGGCTGAAAATGGCCAAATCGGGCGCTTGAGCGAACGTGGTTCCACACGGTTCGGCTTCCACCGGTTTCGCGAATCGTGCGGAATCAGGTTCGGGCTGAGATACCCGGACGACGACGTTCGCGAGGCATCGTTAGTCCGCAGCTCCGCCGATCGCGAGCCACATTCCGCTCCGGCCGCACCGGTGTAGCAACTTGCAGGTCGTGTTCAGCGAGATGGTGATCCCGCGTCACTCGCACCCCGAAAAGCAAAGGGCAATCGGGTCGCTCGAAGCTCCATCGCGGGGCTCAACTCGATCGCTCAGCTCCGTCCCGCTCGGAGACTCGGTCGCTGCGAGCTGCGCGCTCGTTCGAGTCGCGTAATCACGTTCCGACCGTGCGGCTCGACAATGTAATGAATCCGCACCTTCCGCCCTTCGAGCGCGGGCTCCATGCCGTTTCCACTACGCGACCTCGAGGCAGGCCGCGGACACCCTGCCGCGCCCTACTGCGTCGTCGTCGTCCCCGCCCCTGCCGGAGTCCCCGTGGGGGCCGCCACCGTTCTCGGCTGCACGCGCACCTTCACCACTCGTGGGCCGTCCATCTCTTCCACGATGACGTCGAACTCGCCGACGGAGACCTTGTCTCCACGCTCGGGAATTCTCGAGAGCTTGGCCATCAAATACCCGGCGATCGTCGCGACCTCGCCCTGCTCGATGTCGAACTTCACGTCCAGCCGGTCCTGGAGATCGTCCAGCTGAGTCGTCCCCGGGAGCTCCAACCGGCCGCCGGGCAGCGACTTCACTTCGTCTTTCTTCCGGCCCAGCTCGGCGATGTCGCCTACGACCTCCGCGACGACATCCGAGATCGTGACGATCCCGGAGGTGCCTCCATGCTCATCCACCACGATCGCCATTTGACGGCGGCGGCGTCGGAACTCGGCGAGCAGCTGCTCCAGCGTCGCGGTCTCGGGCACGAACAGGACGGGGCGCTGCACCTGGCCGATGGACTGAAGCTCCCCACGGCTGAGCAGGTAGAAGAGATCCATCACGTTCACCACGCCCTCGACCTGGTCGAGGTTGCCGCGGCAGACGGGGATCCACGTGTGCCCGGACGCTCGCGCATCCGCGATGTTCTTCTCCAGCGACTCTTCGAGATCCAGGTACATCACCTGGCTTCTCGGGACCAACACCTGACGCGCGGTCTTCTCCGCCATCGAGAGGGCCCGTTCGAGCAGCTCCGCCCGATGCGTGGAGATGACCCCCGACTCGGCGGAGCTCTGCAGGATGAACCGGAGCTCCTCTTCGTTGTGCGCCTCGCTCGAAGACTCGGACGCGGCACCGAGACCGAACAGCGACAGGAGCTTCCGCGCTGAAGCGTTCAGCAGCGCGACGCCGGGCAGAAACAGCAAGTGAAAAAACCGCATCGGCCAGGCCAACGCGAGCGCGGTCTCCTCCGCCTTCTGGATCGCGAACGACTTCGGCCCCAGCTCGCCGAGGATGATGTGGAGGAACGTGATCACCGCGAAGCCGACGACGATCGCGACGGTGTGCGCGGCCTGCGCGGCAGAATCCGGAAACACGCGAACGAGCAGCGGCTGAAGGATCGCCGCGAAGGCAGGCTCGCCCAGCCAGCCCAGGCCGAGGGACGCCAGCGTGACCCCGAACTGCGTCAGAGACAGATAGGAGTCCAGCCGGTCCATGATCCGGAGAGCGTTGACCGCGCTGCCGTTTCCCTGCTGCGCGAGCGACTCGAGGCGCGACCGCCGGACCTTCACGATCGCGAACTCGAACGCGACGAAGAAGCCGTTGAAGATGACCAGCAGCAGCGCGAGAAGAAGGAAGAGGTATTCCTGCTTCACTAGAAGAGCGCCTCGAATTCCGAATCGCCCTTGAGGCTGTCGAACATCGGATCCGTCGCGAGCCAGCCCAGGACCTTCGGCCGGTCCAGCGCGAGCGACTTCTTCAAGTACACCAGCGCGTCCTTCGGCCGGCCCCAGAGCGCATAGAGCGCGGCCAGGTTGTAATTGAGCAGCAGGTCCTCACCGTTCAGCTCGCGGGCCTTGGAGTACGCGCGTTCGGCCTCCGCGTAGAAGCCCTTCTGCGCGTAGCAGATGCCGAGATCGAGCTGCGCTTCGAAGTTCTCGGGCTCGAGCCGCGTGACTTCCTTGAGCTGCGTGATCGCGTTGCGGTAGTCGCCCTCGTCCATCATGAGGGCCGCGAGCTCGTGCCGGGGAAAACCGTCCGCGGGATCGAGATCGATTGCCACCTGGAGCTCCGCCATCGCTTCGTCGATCCGGCCGTGGTCCGCGTAGGTGAGGCAGAGGTTGAGGTGCGCGTCGGGGTACTCGGGGTCGAGCTCGATCGCTTCCTTGTACTCCTCGACCGCCATGTCCGGCCCGTGCGTCGCGAGAAAGCAGGCGAGGTTGTAGTGCGCCGTGGCGCTTTCGGGCTCGAGCTCGA
>JBJMQN010000016.1:0-12343 GCA_045802665.1 Myxococcaceae bacterium
TCTTCACCTTCGATGACGGCGTCACCGGCATCGTCGGCCCCAACGGGTGTGGAAAGTCGAACGTCGTCGACGCCATCCGCTGGGCCATGGGCGAACAGAGCGCGAAGAACCTGCGCGGCCGCGGCATGGAGGATGTGATCTTCAACGGGTCCGAGACGCACTCGCCGCTGAACATGGCGGAGGTCTCGCTGACGTTCAAAGTGGAAGACGGCGATGTGCTGGCGCCGCAGTACGCGGGCTTTCCGGAAGTGACGATCACGCGCCGGCTGTTCCGCGACGGAACGTCCGAGTACCTGATCAACAAGACCATCTGCCGGCTGCTCGATGTGACGGAGCTGTTCCTCGGCACCGGCGTCGGCACCAAGGCGTACTCGATCATCGAGCAGGGCCGCGTCGGCCTCATCGTCTCCTCCAAGCCGGAAGATCGCCGGTCGCTCATCGAAGAGGCGGCCGGGATCACCAAGTACAAGAACCGGCGCAAGGCGGCCGAGCGCAAGATGGAGGCGACGGAGGCGAACCTGCTCCGCGTCACCGACATCGTGAACGAGCTCGAGAAGCGGCTCGACTCGCTCCAGCGCCAGGCGAAGAAGGCGGAGAAGTACAAGAAGCTGAAGGCGGACATGCGCGAGCTGGAGCTGCACGCCGCCTCGCACCGGTTCCTGGAGCTGCAGGCGGAGCAGAAGCTCCTCCTGGAGAAGCTCGAGAACGTGTCCGGCGAAGAGAAGACCGCCCTGGAGACGGTGCAGCGGCTGGACGCGGAGATCACCGAGAAGCGCGCGGCGTTGGAGAACGACTCGCGGACCCTGGGCGAGCTCACCGAACGCGTGCACACACTGGAGAGCCAGGCGCAGCTCGACGCGCAGAACCTCGGCCACTGGAAGCACGATCTCGAGGAGACGAAGAAGCGGCTCGAGTCCGCGACGGGCGAGAAGTGGCAGCTCGAGGCGCGCGATGTGGAGCTGAAGGCCGCGGCGGCCGCTCGCGAGGCGGAGCTGTCGTCCATCTCCGGCAACTGGCGCGAGGATGAGCAGCTCGCGGCGTCGTCGCAGGAAGAGTTGAAGGCGGTCACGTCCCAGCAGAGCGAGCTGCTCCTCAAGCTCGACATGGATCGGGCGGCGCTCGTCGCACTCGCGTCCCGGCTCGCGAACCACGAGAGCAACCTGAACGCGCTGCAGCGGCAGAAGGCGGACCTCGAAGCGCGGATGGAGAAGAACCGCGCCGAGGCGGAGACGCTTCGCTCGCAGGAGAAGGAGCTCGAGAAGACGCGGACGGACGTCGCGAAGCGGGTGAACGAGAGCCGGCAGATGGCGCTCGAGCTCGCGGAGCGGCGGACGATGGAGGAGGAGGCGCTCGGCCGCACTCGCGCGGAGTTCGCCGAGAACGAGGTCGTCGTCATCTCCCTGCGTGAGGCGCTGGGCGACAAGCGGAGCCGGCTGCAGTCGCTGGAGGAGATTCAGCGCAACTACGAAGGGTTCGATCGCGGCGTCCGCGCGGTGATGATCCAGGCGGGCAGCGAGGCGCGAGAGAAGGGCATCTTCGGTCTGGTCGCCGACGTGGTGACCGTGACGCCACGCTTCGAACGCGCGATCGAAGCCGCGCTCGGCGAGAAGCTGCAGCACATCGTGGTCGAGAGCCGGAACAAGGGCCTCGAGCTGATCGAGTTCCTGAAATCCGCCGCCGAAGGCCGCAGCACGTTCCTGCCGGTGGAGTCGGTGAAGGATCCGGGCGAGCTGAACCGGCCGGAGCTGTCCCGTGACGGCGTCGTCGCGTGGGCGCTGTCGGAGGTGAAGTTCGAGGACGCGCTCGGGCCTGCGGTGCGGGCGCTGCTCGCGGACGTGGTGATCGTGGAGGATCTCCGCTCCGCGAGGGAGAGCCAGGCATCGGCGCCGCAGTGGACGTACGTGACGGTGGAGGGCGAGGTGCTTCGCCCGGACGGCACGATGACCGCGGGCACGCTGGAGGGCGCGGCGGTGGGCGCGCTGCACAAGAAGCGCGAGATCGCCGAGCTGTCGCAGGACCTGAAGGAAACCGAGGAGCGCTACAACGAGATCCTCACCCGCCACTACGCGCTGCAGAAGCAGATGAGCCACGCGGAGGGCGTGCTGAAGGGCCTCGAGAAGAACCGCCACACGGAGGAGCTCTCCGCGGCGACGCAGGAGAAGGATCTCCACCGAGCGGGTGAGGATCTGTCGCGCATCCGCGAGCGCGTGAACGGGCTCGACGTCGAGCACCTGCAGCTCACCCAGCAGCACCAGGCGGTGGGGAGCGAAGAGGAGAACTCGCGCGGGGAAGTGGCGCACGGCGCGGCGGATCGCGAACAGCGCGAAGAGCGCGTGCGTCAGCTGACCTCCGAGCTGGAGACCTTGAAGCACCGTCACGAGGCGCTCTCGGCCGAGGTGACGTCCTTGCGCGTGAAGGTCGCGGCGGCGACCGAGAAGGGCGAGGCTGCGCGGAAGGATCTCGAGACGATCCGATCGCAGCAGACGGAGGTGACGAGCCGCATCGAACGCGCCGTGGTGGCGATGGTGGAGGCGGAGAATCGCGCCGAGGAGCTGACCGAGCGAATCACCGCGACGGAGACCGGGAGCGTCGAACGGACCACTCAGCTCGAGGAGCTCAAGAAGACGCTGGAGAGCGGGAAGGTCACGTTCGAAGCCGCGTCGGCGGCCGTGAAGGATCAGGAGACCCAGCTCAAGGAGATCCGCACCAGGCTCGAGTCAGTGAGCTCCAGCGTGGGCGAGATCACCCTGCGCGAGAAGGAGCTGCAGCTCGAGCGCAACCACCTCGTCGAGCAGATGCAGGAGCGCCACGGCGTCCAGCTCGCCGAGGAGATCCACAACTACCACCTGCTCCCGCCGCTGCCGCCCGAGTCGCAGGAGAAGCTCAAGGAGCTGCGCGCGCAGGCGGAGAAGATGGGGGAGATCAACCTCACCGCCATCGACGAGCACGCGGAGCTGTCCACGCGGTTCGAGTTCCTCTCCGGTCAGAAGAAGGATCTCGAGGCGTCGCTGGAGAACCTGAAGGACGCGATCGATCGCATCAACAAGACCTCGCGCGAACGGTTCAAGGAGAGCTTCGAGGTCATCAACGAGAAGTTCCAGCAGGTCTACCCGCGGCTCTTCAACGGCGGCAGGGCGGGGCTGGTGCTGACGGAGGAAGGGCAGGGTCACGAGCAGGGCGTGGAGATCCTCGCGCAGCCTCCGGGGAAGAAGCTCCAGAGCGTGAACCTCATGTCCGGCGGCGAGAAGGCGCTGACGGCCGTGGCGCTGATCTTCGCCATCTTCCTCATCAAGCCGACGCCGTTCTGCCTGCTGGACGAAGTCGATGCGCCGCTCGATGAGGGCAACGTCGGCCGCTACAACGACATGGTGAAGGAGATGAGCAAGCAGTCACAGTTCATCCTCATCACTCACAACAAGCGGACGATGGAAGTCGGCGACGCGCTCTACGGCGTGACGATGGAGGAGCCCGGCATCTCCAAGCTCGTGTCCGTGAAGATCAAAGAGTCCGTCGCGGCGAACGACAACACGCACGTCGCGTAGTTCGGACCAGGCGTTCCGTCCCCGCGAGGGCGCAGCAGTTGGAGGCGACGAACGAGCAGGGGCGCGTGCACTGCGGCGGCTGTGTCGCCGTCCGCTGACATCCACGCGTGCTGGAGCGGGCGCGTCACTCCACGGCATGAGAAAGTGCGCCGCCGTGCGCCATGCCCTGATCGCAGCACCGCTGCTCCTCGCTGCTTGCACGTCCCCGAAGCCGCAGTCCCCGCCGGTCCAATCGGCAGCGGCGCTGAATCAGCCCGGGCCGGATGCGGGGATCACCCTCTCAGCGGAGGCCCAGGCGAAGCTCCTCCGTACGCAGGCCCAGACGGCCTACAGGCAGCACGACTACGGCAAGTGCGTTGACCTTCACGAGCAGGCGAAGCCGCTCGCCGCCGAGTCCGCGAGCGATGCTTACAACGAAGCGTGCTGCGCGGCGCTGGCGGGCGATTCGACGCGCGCGTTCGACGAGCTGAACGTCGCCACGTCGAAGGGCTATCGCAACGTGAGCCACCTCCAGACGGATCCCGATCTCAACGCGCTCAAAGTGAAGGCTGACTCACGCTGGCCGTCGGTCGTCGCGAAGGCGCAGGCGAACCTCGACGAGTGGGCGAAGAGCAACAACCTCGAGCTGCAGCAGATCTACGACGCGGATCAGGCCGACCGGACGGGCGATGCGTTGAAGCTCGACTGGAAGGTGACGAGCAGCAACGACGAGAAGCGGCGCGCGCGCGTGAAGGAGATCCTCGCGGCGGGCGGCGCGAAGAGCTCAGCGGACTACTACAACGCCGCGATGGTCTTTCAGCACGGGCGCGAGGTCGCGGACTTCGAGCTCTCCCACCAGCTCTGCCTCAAGGCCCTGGAGCTCGACCCCACGAACAAGCAGGCGCGCTGGCTCGCGGCGGCGTCTGAAGATCGCGCGCTGATGAACAAGGGCCTGCCTCAGAAGTGGGGCACGCAGTTCCGGGCCGGCGAGGACGGCAAGTGGCAGCTGTACCAGGTCGATCCCAGCATCACCGACGAAGAGCGCGCGAAGTGGGAAGTCCCGCCGCTCGCCGAGGCGAAGCGGCGCGCGGAGGCGATGAACCAGAAGCACTGACCACCCCGAGCGGGGTAGTTCGGTGTTCATGAAGGGCGGCATCCGGGTACACCGGCGGGCTGTCCGACTTCACGGCGGCGGGCCCCGTGTGCGGCGTCGGCGTGGACCTCTCCCCATGCACCGCGCTCTGCATCGAGCTGAACTACGACAGCTCCCATCGGCTCGCCCGGGATGTCCGACGGGCGCGTCACGAATGAGAGCGCCGCCGCCGCGAAGGTGCCCTCTGCCCGTCTGAGCCCCGAGGGGGGTGTCCCTAAAAACCTCCGGTTTTCTGCCGTCGGGCGCCAAAAAGCGTGAGTTTTTAGGGACACCCCCTCCACCGAAACGCGGAGCGACCCCCGAAAAGCATCAGGCCCACCCGCGATCGCTCGCGAAGTGGGCCCGAAGCTCAATCGATCTGAACCAGCACCCGAGTCGGAGAAAGCCCGCTCGACGCTCAGCGCGGAACGCTCAACGCGTTCCTAGTACCCGACGTACGACCCGCCCGCGTGCACCGCGCGGATGCCAGGGACGTTGCCGATCGATCCATACCGGCTGATCGCGTACCGCACGCCGGCGATGATGTTGTCGATCGGGTTGCGGATGTTGCCGTGGCCGGGGAGCTTGTACGAGTTGAACGTGGGCCCAATCGTCTGCATCAGGCCGATGGACGGGTGACCCGCGGCCGCGTTGCTGTCCCAGTTGTTCTGCGCGTTCGGGTTACCACCGGACTCGAACCGGATGATCGTCGCGATGTCCTTCGCGTTCATCTTCGAGAGCGGGATGCCGTGCTGCTTGAGGATCGTCTGCGCCTCGGCGATCCACTTGCCCACCTGACCGGGGACCGTCTGCTTCACGCCCGGGCGAATCACGTCGTGCACGGACTTGAGGCCGAGCTCGTGGCGCGCCTTGTTCGTGCCCTTGAGGCCCATCTTGTACTCGGCGGGGCGCAGATCCTTGAGCGCCTTGTGCCGCGCGTTCTTCACCTGGTTGCGCGAGTGATCCACCGCCTTGTTGTCGTGCTTGATGTCCTTGCGATCCTGGTGAATCTCCTTGCGGTCCGTGTGGATCGCGTCGCGGAGCTTGTGGATCGAGTCGCGGTCCGCGCCCACCTGCGTGCGCTGCGCGTCGATCTTGCTGTCGTACTTGCCGTGGACAGCCGCTTCCTGCTGATCGATCCCCGCGAGCGCCATCTGCTCCAGCGGATCCTGCGTCAGTGGGTTCGTCGGATCGTTCGGATCCGCGTCGAAGGTGTCGGTGCCGCCGTACTGCGCGATGATCGCCTGGCGCTGCTTCTCGAGCTGGTCGAGCTGCTTGCCGCGCGCGTCCACGTTCTTCTGCAGCGCCGCGTGGTGACGGTCGAGGACCTTGTGCTCGTGCTTGCCATCCTTCACCTGGCGCTCGAGGCGGTTGTGGTCCTTCTTGAGCTCGTGCTTGTCCTTGTGCAGCTCGTGCACGTCCTTCTTGTGCGCGTTCTGAGCCTTGTGCAGCTTCTGGATATCGACGTGGAGGCGATGGACGGCCTTGTTCACGGACATGGTTGCGGCTCCCTTGGGGGCGCTGCTCGCGCCCGGAAATCATCTCGCAAAGTGTTTGTCGGCAGCCGGGAAAAACCGTTTCGGTGTAGGCGGTTGTCGCTGTGCAGCGCGGTGTTCAGGCGCACATGTACGGTGCCGTCCCGGATGGCCGGACTGCAAAGCCGCTGATCGTTTTCGGGTGAGCCGGGCGCCTACATTCGCTGCGATGGAAACCCGCGGGGCTCATCCGCGCCCGCCGCGCGAGGTCCGAAGCCGAAGAACCCTTCGAGCCCGACGACGCGCAGGCTGAACTGAGGCACCCAGGTTCCGTCGTGCACCGGCATCCCGAACGCCGCGCCGGTGTTGAACGGCCGGGCAAGCTGAAGCCGCGCCAGGAGAGGACCGAGCCCGAGGTTGAGCCCGGTGGCGAAGTCCACGACGCGCCGGTTCCAGAGATCGTCCGCGCCATCTCCCACGCCGCCGGCGTCGAAACCCGCGACGGCCTCCACGCGATTCAGAAATGCGATCTGGATGATCGCATCCAGCGGCACGCGGACTTCCGCCGTGGAGTAGAGGAATTCGCGGCCGATGAGCCAGACCGTGTTGCCGAACGGGATGCCGCGCAGCGTGTCCGCGCTGGACAGATAGAACTCGCGAGCGACCTGCGCCCCGCCGAACGTCGCGCCCACGCCGCCCAGCAGCGCGAGCCGCAGCCGCCCGGAGATTGGAAAGTACTGCGCCGCATCGAGCCGCAGGTTCGAGTACTCCTCCCTCCGCCACGGCTCGTATCCGAGCACGCCCTCGGCGAGGACACTGTGGCCCGCCATCGGTCCGGCGAGCGCGTGATAGCGGACCGTGTCGTGCCCCAGCCGCAGCGTCGTCTCCACCACCAGCGGCGCGCCTGCATTCCGCGCCTGCCAGTCCGGGAGCACGTTGCCCACGCCATTGAGCGTTGGATCCGAGAGCAGATTTTTCTCGTACGGGAGCAGGAAGGTCCCCATCGCGCCCACCGCGAGATCCGTCTCCACGCGAGCGAACGTCGAGAGCGGGTACCGCGCCGTCACGAGCCCGCCGGTGTAGCGCTGGCCCGACGTGAAGCCGAACGGCAGATCCGGCATCGACGGATCGCTCCTGAACCGCAGCTCCTGAAACGCGCCCACGCCCCACGTCACCCGGCGCTCCTGGTTCAGATAGAGCAGCAGTCCGTCGAAGAGATCCCACGAGCCGTACAGCGTCGCCTGCAGCACGAGCGCGTGATTTCGCAAGCGGTCCGTCGCCGAGCTGAGCACGCTGCCCGCGATGCCGTACGTGCTCCCGCCGAGGAACGCGATCGTGGGCCCCAGCTGCCAGTTGTGGATGTTCGTCGCGCGGTACGGCGTCGAATCCGAGAGCGCCACGCGCGAGAGCTCGCCGCCGGGCTCACCCGTGCCCGCGGGTCTGCTGTCGCGTTCTTCGTCGAGGAGTGACGGTTTGATCCGCACCGGGATCTTCTGTCCGCTGTGAAGGATGAGGGCGTGGACGGCGCCGCTCGGGCCGGGCTGCAGCTCGAAGAGGCCGGACGAGACATCGGTGCGGCGGATGAGCTGGCCATCGCGGAGCTCGTACGCATCCAGCCGGTCGTGCTCGTACGCGGTGAAGAACAAGCGGCCGTCGGCGAGAGCCCGCGGATCCATCTCGTCGCGCGGCTCGGCGGTGAGGCGTTCAGGAGACCCCGCATGATCCGGATCGACGCGGAACAGGTTGAAGCGGCGATCCTCGGTGTTGTCCGAGGTGAAGACGATGCCCTGCGGCCCCCACGTCATGCTTCGTTCGGCGAAGGCGTCGTCGGTGAGGCGCTGCACGCTGTAGTCCGCGCCGTTCGGCGTGAGCACGTAGACGTCGCGCTGGCCGGATTCGTCGAGGCCGATGAAGGCGATGCGCTTGCCGTCGGGGGACAGCGTGGTCGCCATGATCGCGATGATCCGTTCGCGCTCGAGCCGGTACTGCTCTTCGCTCCCGAGCTTGAGATCGATGTCCCACTCGTCCGTCTGGAGCGGCGGGAGGTCTCCCTGGCCGGGCGGCTGCTTCCATTCCTTGTCTTCCTTCGTGAGCTGCTTCGCGCCGTGCTCGAACTTCCTCACGTGCAGGACATCGCGCCCGCCGGCTTCCGCGACGTACGCGATCGTGTCGGAGGTGAGATCGAAGTTGCGCCCGAACATGGGGTGCAGCGACTCCGCGCCGGGCAGGCTGTCCGCGGCGACCGTCTTCGTCTGAGAGGGGCCGCGTGGATCGATGAGAGAAAGCCGCGCCTGTCCGGTGTACGGATCGTACGAGCGCACCGCGAGCAGATCTCCCGTCGGGCTGGACGCGATGGCGTCGATGTCGCGCGGAAAGCCGGTGAGCAGCTCGAAGGTGGAGGGATCCTGCGTGCCCTCGAGGAACGTCTTCGAGGCGCCGCGCTTGGCCCACGCCTCGAACTTGCTGGCGATGATCTCGCGCTTGTCGCCGGTCAGCTTCTCGAGCAGCTCGGGAAAGTCCGACACGCGCTCCGGGCCACCGTGCACGAGCCGCGGCGACGCATCGAGGATCCGCTGGATGAAGTCCTTGCCGTACGTCTCGGTGAGGAACGCGCAGCGCGCCTGCCCGAACTTGTAGATCCACAGAAACGTCAGCGGGCCGTCCGCGAAGAAGTCGGTGAAGACGTAGTCGTGCTTCGCATCCGGGTTGAGGATCAGATCGCGCACGAGCAGCTCCGCCTCGGGATCCAGCCCGCGCTTGGCGTAGTACTCGGCGAGCCCTTCGATGAACCACAGGGGCATCTTCTCGATCGGCGACGGCGCCTTCACCTTCTCCGCGAGCGTGTCCGCCTTCTGAATCGTGAACTCGTGCGTGAGCTCGTGCGTGCCCACTTCCTCGAACAGCCGGTCGTCGCCGAGGAAGGGCAGGGTGAGCTTCAGATCCAGCGGGCTCGTGACGCCGAGCACACCTTCCTGCAGCGGAAACAGGTTGGACTGCAGGAACTCGGGGTAGCTCGAATAGATGAAGTACTCGAAGCGCTTCTGCGGCGTGTAGCCGAACTCGCCTTCGAGGTAGTGCCACGCCTGCTGCACGCCTGCGGCGCCGCGCTCGGCGACGGTCTGCTCGCGATCGTAGAAGAAGAGCCGGACCCCGCCGCCATCCGGTGACGGCTTCAGGTCCGAGTACTTCCACTTCAGCGGGAAGTGGCGCACCTGCACCTTGCCCGCGTGTCTGGGAATGACGAACACCTCCGCCCTTGCCGCGGTGGAGCAGAGCAGGGCGGCGATGCAGAGGAGGACGCGGGCGGACGGCATGGAAACGCCGCAAGTTCGTTACCGGCTGAAACATTTCCCACCTGCCCCAAGGTCGCTTCGGACCTTCCGGCTTCGAACAGCCGCGCGCTACGCTTCACCTCCAAGGGCCGCTTTGCAGCTTCAGTCATCCACCATGCGTCAGTTCATCCTCCTCGCCTCCGCCGCGCTCCTCCTCTCCGCGTGCGGTGGCAAGACCGACAACAAAGACGGCGGCACCACCGACACCGACGCGGGCTGCGATCTCAGCGCGGGCGACAGCTTCGCGTCCGGCAAGTACCGGGACGCGGACGGCGGCACGACGCAGTCTGTGGAGTGGGAGCAGCAATGCTCCGCGCCGCCCACTCCGCTGAAGACCGGGCAGGGCGTCGGCGGGCTCTGCACGATCGCCGAACGCTGCAAGCAGACCGAGTGCACCTGCGCCTCGAACGGCAACAAGCGCTACGCGGCGCGCGGGTGCGACGACGGCTTCTGCACGGACCCGGCGACGTCGTGTCAGTGGGCGCTCGAGGGCGAGCCGCGCCTTTGCCAGTAGCTACTCGTCCTTCAGATCGCCCGCGTTCTTGAGATCCTTCAGCCGCAGCCCGTTCTTCTTGAGCAGGCGGTAGAGGCTCTGCATCGAGAGGCCGGTCTTGCCCTCGGCGACCTTGATGTCGAAGCCCGCCTCTTTCATCACCTCGGCGAAGTAGACGCGCTCGAAGTCCGCGAGCACCCGATCCTTCGCCTCGTGGTACGCGAGGTTGGACAGCTGCGCGTGAACGGATGACGACGGCTGCGCGCCCTTCTTCGGCGGGTTGGTGAGGAAGTCGAGCCAGTTGGTGCTGCCCGTCTCCTGCATCAGCGCGGCGCGTTCGACGACGTTGCGCAGCTCGCGGACGTTGCCCGGCCAGTCGTACTGCTCGAGCAGCGACAGGGTCTGCGGCGAGAGGTCCACGTTGCCCGACAGGCCCTTCACGAAGTGCCGCGCGAGGAGCTGGATGTCTTCCCGGCGCGTGCGCAGCGGCGGGAGGCGGACCTTGGTCTTGGCGACGCGGAAGTAAAGATCCGCCCGGAAGCGGCTCTGGCGGACCTCCTCGTCGAGGTTCTTGTGCGTCGACGCGATGATCCGCACATCCAGCGGCTTGCTCTCGCCCCCGCCGCCGCGCTGCACTTCGCGCGTCTCGAGCATGCGAAGCAGCTTGGGCTGGAGCGACGCCTTCAGCTCGCCGATCTCGTCCAGATACACGGTGCCGCCGGACGCGGACTCGAACACGCCGGGCTTGGACGCCTCGGTGGGACCGCGGACGAGGCCGAACAGCTCGCGCTCGGCGTTCTCTTCGGTGATGAGGTTGCAGTCGACGACTTTGAAGGGGCCGTGACGGCGCGCGGAGTGAGCGTGGACCGCTCGCGCGGCGAGCTCCTTGCCGGTGCCGGTCTCGCCTTCGATGAGGAGGTTCGAATCGTCGCGAGCGAGCCTGCGCAGCTCCGCGAAGATCGTCCGCATGTGCTCGGACGCGCCGACGAGATCTCCGAAGCTCTCGCCGCCGAGGATCTCGACCGAGGTCGCCTTGTTCTCGACCTTGAGGTTGAGCTTCGTTTTGCCGATCGTGACCTTGTCGCCCGGCTCGATGAACGCGGAGAGCACGCGGCGGCCCTCCAGCACCGCGCCGTTCCGCGAGCCCATGTCGCGGACGACGAGCCCGTTCTGCATCCGTTCGAACTCCACGTGGCGGCGGCTCACGGTGGGATCGGTGAGGACGAGATCGTTCGTGGGATCGGAGCCGACGCGGACGAGCGCGCCCAGCGTCTTGAACTTCTGGCCCTTGTCTGGTCCACCGACGACTTCGACGGACCACTCGCGGATGTCGACGCGCGAGGAGCCGGGATCCTTGTTCTTCGGTAGAGATTCGGTCGTTTCAGGCTTCTCTTTGCGCGTGACGGCCATCTGTCCTCTCCGAGGGTGGTAGGGTGCACTCTATGGCGGGCAAGACGAACCAGCGACGGAATCTGCGCGTCTACTGCACTGCGGTGGCGAGGGCGGAGGGAGCGCGGGGGCCGGTCAAGGGCACCTGCCGCAATCTGTCTCAGGGCGGGATGTTCTTCCTTGGACCGGCGCTGCCGTTGGGCCAGTCGTTCGACATCACGATCGAGCTGCCGCAGGGCAAGGTGAGCCCCCGCGGAGAGGTCCGGTACGCGCACAGCTATCCGGAAGGGGCGGGCGTGGGGATCAAGTTCACGCGCCTGTCGCAGGATGACCTAGCGAAGATCATCCAGTACGTGGAAGCGAACGCGCAGAACGAGGTTCCGCAGCGTTGACCGCAGATCCGGCGACGCTGCAGGCCGCCCTGGATCGCCTCGGCGGCTACGAGCCTGACTCGCTCTCCGCGCGCACCGTGGGGACTTTCGCGTTCGTGGCGACGGTGGTCGCGGTCGGTTGGATCGAGCGCGCGCAATATCGGCTCAAGCGGCTCGAAGGATCGAAGTGGTGGGCGAGCAACGGCCGCGACGTCCTGAACGTGGTCGCGCTCCTGGTCCTGATGTCCGGGCTGCGGATGATGGGCTTTCGGGGGCCGCTCAGCTTCGGCATCGCGGGCACGATGGTGATCGTCCTGTCCGCGATCCAGATGACGCTGTCGAAGCACAAGCATCAGGCGGTCTGGAGCGTTGGGCTCGGACTGCTCTTGTCCGCTCCGGTGCTGATCGCGCCCGCGCAGGTGGACGCTCTTTTCACGCGGACGTTGACGCTGCTGTTCGGAGGATGATGAGAGCACTACTCGTACTGTGCATGCTGCTGTGCCTCGCGCGACCGTCGCTGGCAGCCCCGACCTTCGGCGCCACCGCCGCGCAGGGCAGCACGCTCCTTGGCATCCTCACGGTCGCGCCGCTGCTGCTGGCGCTGGCGTTCACGACGTCGCCTCCGGGCAA
>JBJMQN010000378.1:0-3847 GCA_045802665.1 Myxococcaceae bacterium
CGTCCGCTGCGTCCGCGGTCAGCATCGCGTAGTGCATCTGAAGCAGGATCTTCTCCCCGGCGGCAATCTTCAGGCCCGTCCCGTCGGGAAGCGGCACCGCGCTCCCGCCAGGCTTCCACGAGCCCAGCATCCGGATCTGTGGCTCGTTGTCAGGCACCGTGACGCCGGGACCACCCTCGCAGCGATAACCCGGCGCGGGATCCGCTGCGTCCGCCGCCTGCACCTTCTGCATCGCGCTTCCGGTCACAGGCACGACGTACATCACCACGTGGTGCGCCATCGCCTTCACGCCGGGCAGCACGTTGTAGCCGGTGACGAATTCGTCCTGCACGTTGGCGGGATCGAGCACGAAGCACCGGTAGTCGTCGTCCTGTCCCTTCGGCGGCGTGTACGCCTCTGACATCTGCATCTGAACGTCGACGCGGATCTGCGGATCGTTGTCCTTGATGATCTCGCGGTGCTCGGACGGATCCCCTTCGGGCATCCCGTCATCCACCCATTTGCGGAGCAGCGAGATCTCGTCGTCGCTGAGCGATCGATCGAACTTGAGCTTGTGGTGGCCGGCAGCAGGCGGCCACGGCGGCATGCTGCGCTTCTCGGTAGAGGACACGATCACCGATCCGCGGGTCACGACGTCGTCGTAGCTCTGGAGCGCGAACGGCGCGATACCGCCCTGCACGTGGCAGTTTCCGCACCGGCTGGAGATGATCGGCTCCACGTCATGGAAGTACGTGAGGCCCTGCTGCGTCTGGGCCGGCACGTCGCCGTGCACCTCCAGAATTCCCTTTCCGTCGCACGCGAAAAGCAGAAGAAAAACCCACGCCGCCGCCCCCGGCCTCCGCAGTTTCATCCCTGTCCCCCCTCCGAGAACACAAGGGTGTGCAAGGAGAGGTGGGACTCGTAGCTGGCGAGAGCGCCAACTTTGGGAGCGCTAGAAGCCGGTGAGAAGAAGATTGGGGAGCTTCACGTGGGCGCGGACGCCCATGCCCCGCTCAGCGTCGGCGCTCGACGAGGGAGACGTTTCCGCTCTGCGCCGCGACGACGAGCTCGGAGCCGATCCACTGACCCAACACTCGCTCCGGCGGTGGGCCCCGAATGAGGAAATGATCGTACGCGCTCCCCATGGTGTTCCAGTTGAACTGGCCGGGGTTCCACTCGGACGGTGGGGCAGGCGGGGGCGTCAGTTTGTATTTCACGGGCGAATGCGGCGTGAGCGCGAAGCTGAAGTTCGCGACGCCGCCTGACTTCCGCGCGAGCTCCGCACCCATGTGCAGGTACACCGGGTGCGTCATCACCGCGCTTGCCGTGTCGAAGATGAAGCCCATCACCTTCGCCTTCGGAGCGGCGGCGGCCTCCACGTTGTCGAAGTCGCGCGCCTCTGAATCGAACTGCGCGAAGCCTTTGTAGAGCGGGACACAGAGGACGAGCGCGGCGACGACGCACGCGACGAGAAAGCCGCGCTCGAGTTTCTTGTCGATCACCGGGACGCAGCACAGCGCGAGCGGCACGACCAGATGGGCGTACCGCGTGTTCAGGTAATACATGTACCCGCGGATATCGAAGGGCAGCACGAAGTAGAGGAGCAGCCCGGCCGCCGTGATCAGCACGAGCCGGATGAGGCCGTTCGCTCCGGAGTCCTCGCGCTTCTTGAAGAAGCTGAAGCCGCCGGCGACGAGGCCCGCCACCGCGATGACGACCACGAGATTCAGCACGGCTCGATCGCTGCCGTCGCGGAGCATGTTCGCGAGCACGGAGGTGAGCTCGGAGAGGTTCTGCGCGAACGGTTTGTAGGAGAGGTTCTGCGGCGAGAGCATCGGACCCCACGCCTTCCACGGCGCGCCCGCTTCGACCTCCTGCGGCTGACCCACTCGCAAGCCGACCCAGATGAGGAAGAGGACGACGCCCGGGACGACGCCGAGCAGCGCGGGGATGCGGTGTCTCGCGCGGATCTCCAGCGGCTTTCCCATTCGCACGATCAACTTCACCGTCGACCGATCCGCGGGCAGCGCCTTCGCTGTCTCCGTGACGTCATCCGGCGCGCTCGTGGTGAGGAGCAGGATCGGCAGCGCCACGCCGAGCCACGCGAAGGCCTGCACGTGCATCAGCAATACCGCGACGAGACAGAGCGCGAGGCCGATGGCCCAGCTCCTCCGCTTCGGCACATCCGCGATCGCCCGGACGAACAGCCCGCAGCAGAGGAACGAGAGCGGCAGCGCGGCGATGTAATTGATGAAGCCCCACGCGAAGCTGTCCCCGTACGCGAACGGCAGCGACAGCAGCGCGGGCCACACCGGCCGCTTGAACGACCTCAGCAGAAACGCGAGCGACAGCGGCAGCCCCGCCACGTACGCGGACAGAAACACCCGGTTCGCCGTCTCGATGGGCATCAGCCAGTTCAAGACGTTCACCGTCTCGTAGTAGCCGAGGTACGGCGTCAGCTGCCCGCGCGCTTCGAACCACTGCGGGTACAGCGTGGAGTCATCGCTCAGCCGATGGAGCACCGAGATGAGGTGCAGGTGCTGCGGCAGGTCCACCATCGGCACGTGCACGCCCGCCCACAACGGCAGCACGCCGAGCAGAATCGCGGCGGCGAAACAGACGGTCGTGAACGAGGGACGGACGGCCAAGCGCGGCGTCTTTAGAGGATGTGCGCCCAGCCGTCACACGAATAGAAACGATCGCCCACGCGTCAGGGAGGCTGCGCCCGGGAGGCCTCGACCGGGTGTGACAAGGTGTGCCGTTCTTGTGTTTTCAGGGGTTTTTGTGTATGGAGCGCGCCATGTTCCGGACCCTCTTCGCTGCTGCTGCCGTTGCCACCTTCGCGCTTTCGTTCGTCCCTTCCTCCGCGAAAGCGTGCGAGGGCGACACCGACGGTGACTGCCCCTGCAAGCACGGGAAGAAGGACACCACCGCGGACGCTGCGAAGGTGGATGCAAAGGTCGACGCGAAGACCGCCGTCCAGAAGGCGTCCACCACCGACAAGAAGGCCGTGAAGAAGGATACGGCGGCGAAGCCGGTTCAGCAGACGTCCGTGATGGATCAGGTGGATCAGATCCTCGCGGCGAAGTGCCCGTGCTCGTCCCAGGCGGACTGCACCTGCAAGAAGGGCGACTGCAAGTGCAGCAAGTGCGGCGCGCACCACCGCGGCGTGAAGATGATCGAGACGATCCGCGACTCTGACGACTCGACGGAGCTTCCGCAGAACGCTCGCTACGACGCGACGGCTGGCATCTTCATCTGAGCTTCAGTCAGAATTGAAAACCGCGAAGCCGTGCTGAGCCTTGAAACTCAGCGCGGCTTCTCTGCTTTCACGAGGATGAACGGCGGCATCAGGAGCCGTTCGAAGTTCACCAGCCCGGCGGCGGCGATCTCGCTGCGGAGCTCGTCTTCGCCTCTCGGGTAGAGCCCCAGGCCTCGGTGCATCACGGTGCCCGGGAAGCGCGGTGGGAGGTATGTGCTCGCGAGGTAGCGGCCGCCGGGGCGGAGCGCTCGGCTGATCTCGTTGAAGAGCCGCGCTGCGTCTTCGATGAAGTGCAGCGATCCGCTCTGCAGCACCGCGCCGAGCGATCTGTCCTGGAACGGCAGGAACGGCGCTTCGCCTCGGACGAAGTCCACCATCACGCCGTGCTCGCGGGCCTGGGCGACGCCCTCTTCGATCATCGCTCGGCTGACGTCGACGCCGATGAGGCAGCCGAACGCGGGATCTCTCGCGAGCTTTCGCGCGAAAAGTCCGGTGCCGCAGCCGAGATCCACCACCGGGCCCACCGGCGAGCCGAGCATCGATCGATAGATGAGGTACTCGCTGTCGCGATCGAACTGCCTGCGCGACACGGCCCACTGCACCGTC
>JBJMQN010000379.1:0-13201 GCA_045802665.1 Myxococcaceae bacterium
GCTCTTCCGATCTCGGCCGTCCGGCACCGAGCCCGTGCTGCGGGTGATGGTCGAGGCACGCGACGGCACACAGGCCCGAGCCTGCGCGCAGGCACTGGCAGCCGCGGCGCAGGCCGCATGACGAATTCGTGACCGCTGGATGACACCGCCGCGCTGAACGCCGTGGTGAGCGAGCTCGCTCCCGAGTGCGTGTTTCATCTCGCGTCAGCGCTGCACACCGCCGAGCCGCAAGAGCTCTTCCGCACGAACGTCGAAGGAACGCTCGCGCTGTTGAACGCGCTCGAAGGCCACGACGCGCTCGTCGTGCACGGCTCCAGTGCGAGTGTCTATGGCGAGGCGGAGCAGCTGCCCATCCGCGAAGACCATCCGTGCGTCCCGACCAACCTCTACGGGCTGAGCAAGCGCACCGCGGAAGCGGTCGTTGCGATCAAACGCACGAGGTACGTCGTTGCGAGGATCTTCAACATCGTCGGTCCCGGTCAGACGGACGAGCACGTGTGCGGCCGCTTCGCGCGTGATCTCGTCTCGCTGAATGGGAACAGCGTGCTGCGCGTTGGTCCGCTCAGCGCGACACGTGACTTCATCGATGTGCGAGACGTCGCGTCCGCGCTTCTCGCGCTCGTGAGTGCGGGCGAGCACGGCCACGCCTACAACGTCGCCAGCGGCGTCGAAGTCTCCATTCGCGAAATGCTCAAGCTGCTGGCTCATGCGTCGGGAAGCGACGCGCGCATTGAAGAGAGCAGACGTCAGGCGAGAGGCGTCTCGCGGAACGTCGCGGACATCTCGCGGATTCAGAAGCTGGGATGGGCGCCCAGATATTCACTCGGGCAGAGCCTGAGCGATCTGATGGCGTATCAGCGGCAGTGCACGCGACCGGAGCGCGATGACGTTCCCCGCAAATTCAGTTCGATCTGATTGCCGTTCGGCTGATCAGGGCAGCTTCGGATCCGTCTGCAGCGGCCCGAACGGCGCGCGCTTTCCGCGTCCCTCCGCGAGCTCGGCGAGGTGCCGTTCTCTCGCTGCGAGCTCGAGATCGTAGAAGTGGCTCACGGTGCGATCGGTGTGCGTCTGCACGAAGTCCGCGTCGGTCGTGTGACAGGCGGGGCAGCCGATGATCTCGATGTGCTGACGGAGGGCCGGATACGTGGTCGTCACCGAGCTGGACAGTCCGGTGAGATCCAGCGGCGTCCGTGGAACTCCCTGCGTGACTCGCGCGGACTGGGCTCGGAATCGCTCCGGTAGCTCGAGCGTCCTCGCGTCCAGCGCTGCCGCGTTCGCCGTCACGAACGAGAGAAAGTCATCTCTCAGCGCACCGGTCGCGTTCAGCCCCGGCACGTCCACCGTCTGAAACAGCAGCGGGTTGTCGAACACGAACGGAAGCTGGCCCTGCGGATCCGGGACCTTCGCCCACTGCCGCCACTCCCATGGAGAGACGGTCAGCTCCACGGTCTCCGCGAGCAGAAAATTCTCGGACGTGAAGCGCGCGGTCACTTCGCTCTTCACCGCGTCGAACAGCGCCTGACCGTCCAGTCGCGAGAGCTCGGCCCACTTCTGCGCGGTCGCTTCACAGGTCACGTTTCCATTCACCGTGTCGCCCGCCGTCAGCGGCTGACGGAAGAGGAACAGCATGTGGAATGGCTGGAACGTCGTGTCCGTCGAGGAGAACGACACGCGCAGCTCGCCGCAGTGTCCTCCCGGTTGCAGGTTCGCGAGATCGATCCGGTTGTGAATGCCGGTCACCTTGAACGGGAGCAGCGAGAGATCCCACGTCGAAGGATCGGTTCCCTGCGCGGCGGCGACGGCGTCCATGAACTGCGCGGGCTGTGCTCGCTCCGAATGCGCGGTGGTCGAGAAGCGACGGAACCAGTTGTCGAGCAGCCGCCCACCGTGACCATCCGGCGCGACGATCGACATCACTTTCTTGAAGGAGATGAACGACGGATCATCGAGCAGCTCCGTCTGCGTCCAGAACAGACTGCGCTCGCGTTTGATCACCGGTGAGACGTACGGCGTGCCCGCGTCTTCCGAGCTGATCACGCCCGCGTCCTGTCCCGGCGGCAGGATCTCCGGACCGCTCCCGTTTTCGCAGGCGGCGAGAAAAACGAGAGCGAGTAGAGAAATGCGGCGGATCATCGGCGGCGCAGATTGACTCGATAATCAACGGCGAGTAAAGCCCCGCCCGGCTCACAAGGGGGAAGCGGAGTTCCGGTCGTGCTCACGCGTTCCATTGCAGCAGTTGTCGCCGTCATCACTCTCCATGTTGCGTCCGTTGCGTTCGCGGCCACCAGTCCGCGCGCCTCGCCGAGTCCTTTCGGCGGCAATGGCCACAACGTCACGTTCGATGGGCGGCTCTTCATCGTTCGTCAAACTCCCGGTTGGGAAGCGACGATCTTCCGTCCGCAGTCCGTGAACGCGTCGGGCGGTTTCCCGGATGTGTCGCAGGCGTTTGCGCCGTTCACTGAGATTCTCCCGGAGCAGAGCAACGAGAATGCGCTCGCGCTTTGTGAGGAGACGCCGCAGCCGACGAACTGCAATCAGGACGGATCGGCGAACGGCGGCGGTGCGTACGCTTGCTACAACCTGACGGTGATCGACTCGGATGCTCTCGCCCCGGCGCCGACGAACGTGATGCGCGCCAGGAAGTTGCGCGTCATCGTCTCGAATCCGGCGACCGCGAACGCCGCGATCGACAGCTTCACGTGGACGCAGAGCACGCCTACTCCGCTCGCCACCACGCTGCGCGGCATCGAGCCGTCGATCACCAAGGACGGAAAGCTCCTCATCTGGCAGGGCGTCCCGCAGAACAACGGGCAGGGCGACACGGTCGTCTATTCGGTCAACAGCACGCCGTGTGGATTGACCGGCTGGTCAGCGCCGAAGTCGATCACCGCGATGGCGTACGACTCGCTCGTCGTCGGCAAGTACCAGCTCGCCGAGAAGCCGCTGCGTGGCGCTGACGGAACGGCGTTCGCGAACAACCAGGTTTTCTACGGCGCGTACCCGTGGATTTTTCCCGACGGCGAGGCGCTGAACTTCACCGCGACGACGATGCCGTGCCGCACGCAGCCGCCGAATGAAGATCCGCCCGGCTGTGGTCCCCGGCGCAACGCGCTCTCGGTGATCGGCTATCCGACGAATTGGCAGCTCTCGCACATCGACGGTGCGGTCAATCCGGATCGCGAGAACCAGGTGCGGCTGTTCTTCTCCTCGCCCGGGCCGAACACGTTCAACACCGTGCCGGTGACGACGGGGCTCGACGTGTGGCCGTTCTTCGGAAGCAACACTCAGAACTACACGGAGATCGTGTTCGACGACGCGCTCGACGGAAAGTACGCGGGGCTGTGGCACATGAACGAGCTCGTTACCAACGCGGGCGTGTTCGATCTGGCGCGCACACCGGACAGCTCGGGCTATTCGAACACCGGCCGACTGATGGGTGCATCCGCGCTGCCGCCCGCGAACAACGGTCAGCTCGGCAAAGCGGTGCTGCTCGACGGCGCGAGCGGCCGCGTGGAAGTCGCTCACGCGAGCAGCTTGAATCCCGTGAACGCGATCACGATCGAGATGTGGCTCAAGCCCGCGAGCGATCCGGATTGCGACGCGACGAACAACTACCGGGTGCTCCTCGAGAAGGGAACGATCGCGACCGGCTCGTACAGCGTGGTGCTGGAGGAGAATCGCGATCTTCAGGCGCGCGTGAGGGTTGCGGGCGGGACCGAGTATGCGCTCGCGGCGGGGACTCAGCTTCCGGTCGGGCAGTGGTCGAAGATCGCGGTCGAGTACGACGGCGCGACCGGCACGATGGCGTTCTGGGTCAACGGCGTGGAGACGAATCGCGCGGTGCATCCTGCTGCGCTGCTCTCGGGAACGACCGACAAGCTGACGATCGGCGGTCCGGATGGAATCCACGCATCGTGTCCGATGAACGGCGATGGAGAATTTCACGGTGAGATTGACGAGGTCGCGATCTCGCGCGTGTGGCGCTACGGCACTCCGCCGGGAACGGTTGTCGTGGTGGATGCGGGAACTCCGGACGCGGGCTCACCGGTGGCGGATGCGGGGACGCCGGTGGTTCCTGATGCGGGAACGACTCCGGAGGTCGATGCGGGGAGCTCTGAGCAGCCGGACTCCGGCGTTGTGGATCCGGGAGGCTCGGACGATGCGGGGACGATCGCGAGCGGTGGTGGCGGTGGCTCTGGCGGAACCGGCGGCGGCTCGGGTGGAACGGATCAGCCTGCCTCGGTGACGACGCATCAGTCGAACGAAGCGGTCGGCTCGTTTGGGTGCAGCACGGGCGGTGCTCCGATGGGGGTGCTTGCTCTGCTCATCGCGGCGCGACTGCTCTCGGATGCCCGGCGGCGGCGTCGGGAGGAGTGAGCCTCCGCTCAGCGTTCGCTCGCGCCTTCGACCTCGCTCAGGCTGACTGGGGCGGGGCGTGAGAGCACGTCGCGGGCTCGCTGGAGATCCAGCTTTCCTTCCCACTTGCTCAGCACGAGCGTCGCCACCGCGTTGCCCATGAGGTTCGTCAGCGCCCTCACCTCAGACATGAACCGATCCACGCCGAGCAACATCGCGAGTCCGATGAGCGGGATGTGGCCTACTGCCGAGAGCGTGGCGGCGAGCGTGATGAAGCCTGCTCCCGTGACGGCGGCAGCTCCCTTCGAGGTGAGCAGCAGGACTCCGAGCAGCGCGAGCTCCTCTCCGAGGCTCAAGTGCGTCCCGGTTGCCTGCGCCACGAAGAGCGATGCGAGCGTGAGATAGATCGACGTGCCGTCCAGGTTGAACGAGTAGCCCATCGGGATGACGAGCCCGACGATGCTCTCGTCACAGCCCGCCGCCTTCATCTTCGCCATCAAGCGCGGCAGCGCGGATTCAGACGACGACGTTCCGAGCACGAGCAAGAGCTCATCGCGCAGATACCGCGCGAGGTGCAGCACGCTGATGCCCACCCACCGGCAGATCGCGCCGAGCACGAGCACCACGAACAGCAGCGCCGTCGCGTAGAAGCAGACGACGAGCTTCCCGAGCGACACCAGCGTATGCAGCCCAATCTTCCCGACCGTGAACGCGATCGCGCCGAACGCGCCGATCGGTGCAAGCCGCATCACGATCCCGACCATGCCGAAGAGCAACTGGTTGAGCAGCTCGATGCCGCGCACCAGCGGCGCCCCCAGCTCTCTCATTCGCGCGAGGACCACGCCGACGAGGATGGAGATCAGCAACACCTGAAGGATGTCGCCCTTCACGAACGGTTCGAACAGCGAGCCCGGGATGAGATGCGAGAAGAAGTCCGAGACGCTGAGCGACTGGCCCGCGGCGACGTACTCCTTCAGCTTCTCCGGCATCTCGGTCGGGAGCTTCTGGGTGATGCCGTCTCCCGGGCGCACCGCCTCACCGATCACGAGGCCGATGAAGAGCGCGAACGTCGTCACGACCTCGAAGTAGACGAGCGCCTTGAGCCCTACCCTTCCGGCGCTCTTGAGATCGCTGACGCGCGCGATGCCATGCACGACGGTGGTGAAGATCACCGGCGCGACCAGCATCTTGATGAGCTTGATGAATCCGTCGCCCAACGGTTCCAGCGCGACGCCCGTGGTCGGAAAGAAGTGACCGACGAGCGTGCCGAGGATCACCGCGATCAACACCTGGATGTAGAGGCTTCGCAGGAGCCTGAGGACCATGTCCGCACGACTCTAGTCGTGGATTCGTCTCGCGCTTAGTTGCTGCTCAGCCTGGGGTTCGGCGTGGCGCCGATGGCCTTGTGGGCAGTTGTCTCCGGAAATGGCTACCTCAAGGACATGAGCACGCGACCTGCATTGGCATGGATCGCGGGGCTGCTTCTCATGGGCGGCACAGCAGTCGCGCGTCGAGATCCATTCCCGCGCGGACGTCCCCCCTCCTCGATGGAGCTGGAGCAGAACCAGCAGCAGGCGATCGAGTTCTCCTCGCAGGCGATCGTCGTGGGCGGCTACGCGAACGCGCAGGTCAGGGAAGCGACCGAGCTCTGGCCCAACTACTGGAGAGTTCGTTACGCGCTGCCAGCGGCGCATTCGGGGAAAGTTCTCGACGTGTACTTCGACGGCGCGGAGAAGCGCGTGGTGCGGCAGCAGGTCGTCCCGGGAGGCGTCACGCCGCAGTAGACGCCCGCCCCGGCCGGACCGTGAAGAGCGCAACCGCGGCGCCCAGCCAGCACAGGCACGCACAGATCCACATGCCCCGCTGATAGCCCGCCTCGAATCCGGAGCGATCTCCGAGGTGAAGTCCGATCGCACCGGGCAACACCGCAATCGCGAGCAGGCCAGCGATGCGCGCGACCGCGTTGTTCACACCTGACGCGAGGCCGGAGCGTTCCTCGCTCACGCTCTGAAGCACGGACGTGGTGAGCGGTGCGACCATCGCGGAGAGTCCCAAGCCGAGAACGATCACGCCGGGGAGCACCCGGGTGACGTAGCTGCCAGAGCCCGTCGCGAACGAGAGGATCACGAGGCCCGCTCCGGCGACGGATGCGCCCACGACCATCGGCCACTGGTAGCCGATCTTCGCCCCGAGCTTCGCGGCGATGGGAGACAGCACCAGCATGAGCAGCGTCATCGGCGCGAACGATGCGCCCGACGCGAGCGGCGAATAACCGAGCACGGTCTGCAGCTGCAGCGTGAGCAGGAACAGCGAGCCGCTCAACGCCGCGTACACGCCGAGGGTCATCAGATTCGCGCCTGAGAACTGGCGGGATCGGAAGACGTCCAGCGGGAGCATGGCGTGATTGCTCCTTCGCTCGGTGAGGACGAAGGCGATGAGCGCGAGGACCCCGAGCACTCCGATACCCCACGCGAGTTGCTGGTGCTGTCCTCGCGGTCCTTCGATGAGGGCGAAGACCGTTGCCCCCAGTCCCACCGTCGCCAGCACCGCGCCGGGGAAATCCAGTTTGCCCGTTCGCTCGGATCGACTCTCCGGCACGTGACGCAGCGTGACCCAGATGCACGCGATCGCGAGAGGAACATTGAGGAAGAAGATCGCGCGCCATGACCACGCGGTGATCATCCAACCGCCGACGATGGGGCCGATGACGGAGGTGACGCCCGAGAGTCCTGACCACGCGCCGATCGCGGTGGGTTGATCTTCGACGCGGTACGACGCGCGGACGATGGAGAGGCTGCCGGGGACGAGCAGCGCGGCGGCGACGCCCTGCATCGCTCGAGCGGCGATGAGGACGTGAACGTTCGGAGCGAACCCGCACGCGACGGAAGCGGCGCTGAAGGCGATCACGCCGATCAGAAACACGCGGCGGCGGCCGTAGCGATCTCCCAATGCGCCGCCCACCAGCAGCAGCGCGCCGAGGAAGAGCAGGTACGCATCCAGCGTCCATTGAAGCGTCGCGAGATCAGCGTGCAGCGATTCATGCAACGCAGGGAGTGCGACGTTCACCGCCGTGGCGTCGATGAACGCCATGCCGGAGCCGAGCACGGTCGCTAGCAACACGCCTCGTCCCTGTGCGCTCTTGATCGCGACGCTCATCGCAATCCTCTTGGGACGATGACGCGCTCGATTCCGTCGAACATGGCCTGGACGAGCAGCGCGAGGACGGCGGCCGGCACCGCGCCTTCGAGGATGAGCCGCGTGTCCGCGAGGCGAATGCCCGTGAGAATCGGCTGGCCGTATCCGCCTGCGCCGATCAGCGCTCCTAACGTCGCGGTGCCCACGTTGATCACCGCGGCGGTCTTGATCCCCGAAAGAATCGAACGCGTAGCGAGCGGCAACTCGATCAGCCTGAGCTTCGCCCAATCACTCAGGCCCAACGCGTCCGCGCTGTCGCGGATCTCCTGCGGCAGGGAGCAGAGGCCCGAATGCGTTCCGCGCAGGATGGGCAGCACGCTGTAGAGAAACAGCGCCGCCATCGCCGGAACGGCGCCGATTCCGAGGAGCGGGATCATGAACACGAGCAGCGCGAGCGAAGGAATGGTCTGCACCACTCCCGCGCCGGAGGTGAGCACGCTGCCGAGTCGCCGACGGCGCGCCGCCACGACGCCCAGCGGAATCGCCACCGCGATCGCCGCGAAGAGCGAAACGCCGACCAACGCGAGGTGCTCGCGGGTTCGCCGCCACAGCCGTTCGGAGAATGATTCGAGCTTCACCTCGGAGATGACGCCGAATTTCTGTTGGACGAAGTCCGCGGCGATCACCTCTTCGGGAATGCGCTTCAGCTTCGCGCTCGCGTTGAGCTGGATCATCTCGGGGGTGGTGATGGCGCCCTGAAGCTTCGCGAGCGCGGCCTTTGCGTCAGCGGGCAGATCGCTCCGGTACACGATCACCGCCGCGTATTCGGGGAACGCGTGGCGATCGTCTTTGAGTGTGACGAGGCCGTACTGCTGGATCTCCGCGTCGGTGGAGTACAGATCCGTCGCGTCGATCTCGCCGGAGTCCAACGCGCGGTAGGCGAGATCGTGATCGAGCCCTCGCGCCGCGCCGGGCGAAAACGAGTACGTGCGGATCAACGCGGGCCACCCGTCCGCGCGGTCCATGAACTCGTTGCTCAGACCGAGCTTGAGCTCTGGATGCTTCGCGAGCTCCGAGATGGTCTGCAGCGACAGCGCCTGTGCGTGGTCCGCCTTCATCCCGATCGCGTACGAGTTTTCGAAGCCGAGCGGCCCGGTCATCTCGAGCCCCTTTGATGCGAGCGCGGCGCGGAGATCCGTCGAGCCAGGCAAAAGCTCTGAGCGGATGGTTCCCGTGTACTCGGGATACGCGTCCAGCTCGCCTCGCACGACCGCATCCCAGAGCACGCGCGACCCGCCGAGCTCGCGGCGATGATCGGCGTTGAGGTGGTTGGCGCGAAGCACGTCCGCCGCGACATCTCCAAGGATGACCGACTCGGTGAACTTCTTCGAGCCCACGTGAATGACGCGTGCATCCGCAGCGAGGATGCTGCCGAGGAGCAGAAGCGCGGTCACCGCGGCACCGATCTGTAGGCGTCGATGAAGCGAGTGACGAAGGGATCCGCGGGATGCGACACGAGCTCCTGCATCGCGCCCTGTTGGATGATCTTGCCGTCGCGCAGCAGCACGACGCGGCCGCCGAAGAATGCGGCTTCGGCGAGATCGTGCGTCACCATCACCACCGTCTTGTTCAGCCGCTGGAAGATCTCCCGGAGCTCGTCCTGAAGATCGTGACGTGTGATCGGATCCAGCGCACCGAGCGGCTCATCGAGCAGCAGCAGCTGCGGATCCAACACCAGCGCTCGCATCAGGCTCACCCGCTGCGCCTGTCCTCCGGAGAGCTCGCGCGGAAACCGTTCGAGGAGGCCAGCGGGGAGCTGAACCAGCGCACGCAGCTCTTCCACTCGCGAGCTGACGTTCACCCCGAGTTGCCGCGCGACGAGCGTGACGTTCTGCCGCGCAGAGAGATGCGGGAACAACCCTCCTCCCTGCACGACGTAGCCGACGCTCCGCCGAATCTGACGGACGTTCGCGTCGTCCACGCGTTGGCCGAGGACGTGAATCTCGCCGCCGTCGATCCGCACCAGCCCGAGCAGGCTTCGCAGCAGCGTGGATTTGCCGGAGCCGCTCGGGCCGACGAGAGCGACGAGCTCGCCGCGTGCTACCTGGAGGTCGACGCTCGAGAGCGCGTCGCGATCGCCGTAGCGCTTGTGGACTGCTCTCGCGTCGATCACCGGTTCGGGCAGCGGTTCGGGCATCGCGCCGCAAGGTAGGCGCGCGTTCGTCCCGGGGAACCTCAGTGTTCTGAGATGTTCGCAAGCGAGCGCGCGGATCGTTCGCGGGTGGGTGTGCACGCGTGTGAACTGGATCCGCGGATCAATCGCCCACGAAATTCCGCCGGCATTTCGCTCCTGCCGAGAAATCGTACGTGCGGCGCGAACGCTCCATCTCGACGGCGCGCAGCGCGTCATCTCGACGGAGAAGCGAATTGGCCGAGAGAAAACGCGCTGTAACTTTTCTTTTCTCCGACACGCGCGCACAGAAACGAAAAATGAGAACGGGCAGAGAAGAACAGCAAGGAGTCACGCCATGCTTGCTGTCTCTTCGGTCAAGTCGTCGAGTGTTTCGCTCAGCTCTGTCCCCACGCTTCGGTACGGTTCGAAGGGGCCGTCGGTGCAGCTCCTTCAGCGCGAGCTGAAAGCGGCGGGCTTCAATCCGGGCCCGGTGGACGGCGACTTCGGACCTCACACGCGCGCGGCGGTGATCGCGCTGCAGCGCGCACGTCACCTCGCAGTGGACGGAATCGTAGGGCCGCAGACGTGGCGCTCACTGCTGAGCGACAACAACAAGCCGGGCGGCTCTCCCGCGCCGACGGGTGGCGTGGGTGGATCCGTTCCGAAGACGGGCAACGCGTTCATCGACTCGATCGCGGCGGGCGCGGTGGCGGCGCAGAAGAAGTACGGCGTGCCGGCGGCGGTGACGATCGCGCAGGCGATCCTCGAGTCTGGTTGGGGCAAGAGCAGCCTCACCACCAAGGCGTTCAATTACTTCGGAATCAAGGGCACGGGTCCGGCGGGGAGCGTGACGGTTCCCACGAAGGAGTACGTGAACGGCCACTACATCACGATCAACGCGGCGTTCCGGCGCTACCACAACGCGGCCGAGTCGATGGAGGACCACGGCCGGCTCCTCGCGACGAGCGGCTACTACAAGAAGGCGATGGCGGTGCGGAACGATCCGAAGGCCTTCGCGAACGCGCTCACCGGCGTCTACGCGACGGCGCCGAACTACGGGTCGACGCTCATTCAGCTGATGAACCAGTACAACCTGTACCGGTTCGACTGATCCGTTACAGCCCCTCGCCGTAACCGGGCAGCTCTGCCTCGGCCTGGCTGCGCGCGCGCTGTTCTTCGAGCAGCTCCCGAAGTTGATCCTCTCGGATGCCCAGCGTCACCGCGTCACCGGCGCTGAGGATGAAGCGCGTGGGGATCTCGATGATCGAAGGCAGCAGCGCATGGTGCGGCGCGCCCACGTCCTCTTCGGTGTCGCGCTCCAACTTCACCTCCAGCGCCTCCACCGTCCACGACTCGGTGCCGATGATCAGGTCGCGGATGCGTCCGACCTCGATTCCGTCCGCGGCAACCACCGGCACTCCACGCAGCTCGTGATCCGAAACGCGCATGACGAACCTCCTCGAGGTTCAAGGTAGTGCCGTGCGCGGAGTGCAGAAGGATCGCTCGGGCGGTGGGCGAGCTCAGCCAGCCTTCGCAAGCTCGTTGATGTCCACGTTCTCGAGCAGCTTCTTCGGCGCGCCATCCTTCGCGACCTTGATCATCGCGCGGCCCACCTGCTCCGTCGTGGTGACGGCCTTGGGGAAGAGCGTCTTCAGCACGGGATAGAGCGGCGCGCCCACTGCGTAGACCGCTCGGTACAGCGCGGTCTTCGACTTGATGCCGTGCATCGGCTGGATGAACGCGGGCCGGAACATGTACGCAGCCTTGAACGGGAGCTTGAACAGCGCGTTCTCCGTCTTGCCCTTCACGCGCGCCCACATCGAGCGCCCCTGCTCCGTGCTGTCGGTGCCCGCGCCGGACACGTAGATGAACGTCATCTGCGGATTTCGCTTCGCCAGCACCTGCGCGGGCGCGAGCGTGAAGTCGTACGTGATGCGCGTGTAGTCCGCTTCGTTCATGCCGGCGGACGAGATGCCGAGGCAGAAGAAGCACGCGTCGTAACCTTCGAGCGCGTCCTCCACCTTCGTGAAGTCGCTCATGTCCTTGTGGATGAGCTCGTTCAGCTTCGCGTGTTTTTCGGGAAGCGCGCTGCGTCCCACCGCGAGAACTTTTTCGACGTCAGGCGAGAGCAGGCATTCGCGCAGAACGCCCTGCCCCACCATCCCGGTCGCACCGAACAGAATCACTTTCATGGAGCAGCCCCCGTCGAGAGAGCCACTTCCTGCCACGGCACGTCAGTGGAGGGAATCGTTCTTCGCCTGCTCGTCCTTGCTGAACTTGACCGTGATCGCCGCGGGCGTTTTCAGAGGGCAGCCGTCTTTGAGGCCCAGCGAGCACGCGCGGCCGAACAGCGTCGCGGACCGGCCTGGATCTTCTTGCGCGAGCGCACTTCCGGCGTTGAAGCACGCGCTCGCCTCGCCCTTCTCGCACGCGTCCGAATAGAGGTTCAGCGCGGCGGCGATGTCGCGCTGGGTGCCGAGTCCGCGTTCGGTGAGGAAGCCGAGATAGCTGCACGCGCGCTTTCCCCCACCGTCGCAGCCGCGCTTCGTGAGCGCGTAGGCCTTCGCGAAGTCGCGTGGCGCGCCGACGCCTTTGGCGAGCTGCGTTCCCACATCAGAGAGCCCGTTGCACGCCTCGACATCGCCCGACGCGCAAGCCACCGAATAGACCTTCTCCGCTCCGAGGGGATTCTCCTCCGAGACGCGAAGATCTCCCGCCGCGCCGCAGCTCTGCAGATGTCCCGCCTGACACGCGATCGCGAAGAGCTCATCCGCGCGAGCGAGGTCCTTCTTCATTCCCACGCCGTCGCGGTTGGCGATGCCGAGGTCGTAGCAGGCGTCCAGCGCGCCCTTGTCGCAGCCCTTCGTCAACGCATCGATCCCGGGCCCCGTTTTCGCTCTCGTACCACGCCCGAGGAGCAGGCGGATTCCGAGACGCTCACACCCGGAGGGCTCGTCGCCGTCGCAGGCTTTCTTGTAGAGGCGCATCGCTTCGTTGGCGTCGGTGGAGACGCCGTGACCGGAAGCGCGTGCGTCGCCGAGGAAGGTGCACGCGCGGAAGTCTTTCTTCGCGCAGGCGTCCGAGTACTGCTTCGCGCATTGGGCGAGGTCGTCCTTCGTCGCGCTCGCGAGCGCCTGTCTGTCGAAGCAGGACTCCGGGTCCACGGGTGCGGCGTGGACGCACATCGACAGCACCAGAGCAGCGATCATGGGGGCGACCTCACGAAGCGAACGTCACTTCATCTTTGTCGCGACGATCGGAGTCTGCTCGGCGGTCCTCCACGGCACGTCCGGCCACCAACGTTCCGGATGGCGCAAAGCGGACGGTTCAATGCTCTCGCCCGGTTTCGGTAGCGCGAGGACAACACCTGCGCTGTTCGCGGCGGCGAGCACACGCTCTCCGGGCTCCGTCCACCCGTGGTACGCGAGCGTGAACAGCGCCCAGTGGATCGGCAGCATCGCGCGGCCCTGCACCATCTGATGGGCGCGCACTGCCTGTTCGGGACCGAGGTGCCAATCCGGCCACGCCGGGTCGTAC
>JBJMQN010000380.1:0-2912 GCA_045802665.1 Myxococcaceae bacterium
CGCACATCGAGGCTCGCGCTCCAATCGGTCGCGAACGGCAGCGTGACACCGGGGCTCAAGAACAGATCGCTTCTGCCCTGGTTCCCGTCCTCTTCGGGAACGACGCCGCCCCAGCGCTCAGGCCATTCGTGGAGCGCGATCGCCGATAGCCGCCAGATCGCGGTCGGGGTGGGGAGCGCCAGGCTCACGCCGCCGTTCAACGAAGCGCCCTGCTGATAGCCGTGCAGGTTGCGAAGCAGCGGCACCTGCGTGAACGCGAACGCACCGAACGAAAACTTTCCGAACGCGCGCGCGACATCCACGCCGAGCACGGGATCGATTGTCCCGGACCCGAACTGAATGTGCTCGTGCGGCAGACCCAATTCGCCGAGCCGGAACGGATTCGGCTGCGTCTTCCCAAGTGGAATCGAAACGCCGCCGCGCACGCCCACCGCGGGGCCACTGAAGAACCGCGCGCCATGCATCAGAAGCTGCGGATCGCCGAAGCCGAACAGCGTCTCGTTGCGATGGTGAATGCTCGCGACCTCGGGCCCGAGCAGATTTCCATTCAGGTCCGCGAACTGCGTGCGCGTGTCCACCAATCGGAGCGGCAGCGTCGCCTGCAGCGCGAGATTCGGCGCGAGGCCGTACTCACCGAGCAGCCTCAGGTTCGAGAGCCACAGCGTCGTCCGATGCTGAATCGGATCTACCGGCCCGAGCTTGCACTCCGGCCCGAGCTCCGGACATTCCGAGAGGTGCTGCGCATACGCGCGCGTGACATCCAGCGCCGCGTCCAACCGAAGATGCATGGGCGCGACGGTTGCGGATTGCGCGCCCCCGACCGGGAGCGTTGGGTTGCTTCACCCAGCTCAGGCGCTGGCGCCGGCGTCACCCGCGAAGAGCAGCGCGAGCAGCCAGACGGCTTTCGACCACGACTTCATGGCACGCACCTATCACAGCGTCTTGCCGAACACCGCGAGCTGGTGCTTCGGCCGCATGCCAATCGCCATCACCGACGCGCGGCTCTTCGCGTTCACCTCGCCGATCCACGTCGCATCCAGCGTGCGGAATCCGTTCGCCTGCAGGCCCTTCACCATCTCGGAGATCACGATCCGCATGATCCCCTTGTTCTGAAGCTCCGGGCTCGTCGCGATGAACTGTCCCACCGCGCCGTCCAGCTTCTTCGCTCCGAGGAGAAACTGCGCCCACCCCAGCGGGAACAACTCTCCGTTCATCCGCCGGAAGATGAGGTTGAAGTCCGGGAGGCTCATCCCGACGCCGACGGGCTTGCCCTCGTACTCGAGGAACACCGTCAGCTCGGGCCGGACGACGCGCTTCATCGGGCCCACCATGAAGTCGATCTCGTCGTCGGACAGCGGGACGAAGCCCCAGTTGTCGCGGAACGACTGGTTGAGCAGCGCCGTGGCGGCCTTCACGTCGCGTTCGAAGTTCGCCATGTCCCAGGTGCGAAGCTTCACCTTCGGATCCGCGAGCCACAGCCGCTGCTTGTCGGACATCAGCGAGTCCGGATCGATCCCGTTCACGTCGTCCAGCCTGAACGTCGCGGCCTTGTAGACGGGCGAGTACCCCAGCTCCTCCAGCTGCTTCGGCAGGTGCGGAGCGTTCCACGACTGGTTGTAGGTCGCCGCCTCGTCGAAGCCGCCGGTGACGATGCCGATCATCGTCGTGATCGTGGGATCGTACGCGCCGCGCACGGAGTGCATTCCGCGGTTGCGGTGACGGCGTTCAACCTCGTCCATCAGCGCGCGCGTGACGGCAGGATCTTCGGTCGCTTCGAGGTAGCCGAAGAACCCGACACGCTCCTTGTGCAGCTCGTTCGAGGCGTGGTGCACATGGCACATCACCCGGCCCACGCATCTGTCTCCGTCGAATGCGAGCAGCAGCTCACGTTCTCCGCGGCCCTTCTGCCAGAGCGGATTCTCCGGCGAGAGCGTCCGCGCGAAGTCCTGCTTCAAATAGGGCGACCAGATGGGATCGTTCCGATGAAGCTCGAACGGCAGGTCCACGAACGTCTGCACGTCGCGGCGGCGCTTCGCTTCGCGGACTTCGATGGCCATGGGCCAGACGCTAGCGCTGAATCAGCCGCGAGAGCGCTTCGCTCAGCATCGCGACGTCATATGGCTTGGGCAGAAACCCACCGACACCGAGGTCGAGGATCTGCTGCGCCTCCTCGTTCTTCGCGTAGCCGGTGGTGAGCAGCACCGGGATCTTCGCGTTGATCTTCCGCATCTGCACATACGCGTCCTGCCCGCCCATCCGCGGCATCACCATGTCGAGGATGACGCCGGAGAGCTCGCTCGAGTGCCGCTCGAAGAGCATCACCGCCTCGGTGCCGTTGCTCGCCGACACCACGCGGTAGCCGAGCTCGCACAGGCCCTCGCTGACCGCCTCGCGAAGCAGAGGCTCGTCTTCGGCCAGCAGAATGAGGCCGCTGCCGGAGAGAACGGTCCTGGGGCCGTTGAACTGCGCGGGCCGCTCGAGCACCCGCTGCTTCGTCGCCGGGAGGTGCACCTGAATCGTCGTCCCGCGCGGCTTGTTGGCGAGCGCCTGAATCAGTCCGCCGTGGCTCTCCACGATGCCGTACACCGTCGCAAGCCCGAGCCCCGTCCCTCGCACCGGCCCCGACGTCTTCGTCGTGAAGTACGGCTCGAAGATGCGGTGATGAATCGCCGGATCGATCCCGGTGCCGGTGTCCGAAACCTCGAACACCACCGAGTCGCCCTCCGCATCCGCGCCCGCCGAACGCCAGGTGCGAAGGGTGATGGTCCCCGAATCCGGGATCGCATCGCGAGCGTTGACCGCGAGGTTCATCACCACCTGCTCGAGCTGAGAGAAGTCGCCGAGCACGACGTCGCTGTCTTTCGTGAGCTCGAGGATGACTTCGATGCGCCGGTTGAGCGTGCGCCGGAACA
>JBJMQN010000381.1:0-8730 GCA_045802665.1 Myxococcaceae bacterium
ACCTCCAGCTTCGCGAACGCGACTCCCGCGACGACCAGCGCGGCGACGACGAGGATGCGTGATCTGAGCTTCATGGGTCCTCAGCTAAGCAGACGGGGCGGACCGGAGAGGTTCCGGCCCTACTGGACTGCCTTGGGCACCGGCTTGTCCCGCTTCGGTGCGACGAAGGGATTCGCCTTCTCCTGAAGGTGTTTGTTGATCGCCTTGATCCGGTCCGCCGGCGGCGGGTGATGGGCGAACGCGGTGGAGTCCGACTTCAGCGTGCCGAGGAACTTCATGTACTCGTCCACCGAGTAACCCGCGCTGCCGAGGAGATCCGCGGCGATCTGGTCCGCCTCGAACTCCTGTTCGCTGTCGTAGCCCTTCGTGGTGATCTCCTCGACGACCTTGTTGGTGAACATCGTGAGGACGTTCAGGTTCGCGTTCAGGTCGAACGCGTCGGAACCGCTGTCGACGAGATTCTTCATCTCGTTGCGGTAGCCACCCGGATCGATCGCGCCCATGCCGGCCTCCGAAGCCTGATTCGCGAGCTCGCTGTCGCTCAGCGCCGCTGCCTTGCACTGATTCGTCTTCACTGCCTGGTAGACCTTCAGCGCGTGCCGCGCGACCACGTGGCCAATCTCGTGCGCGAGCACGCCGGCGAGCTGGTCCTCGTTCTGCACCTTCTCCAGCAGCGCTTTGGTGATCAGCACGTAACCGCCCGGCGCCGAGACCGCGTTCACGGCCTTGTCGTTGTTCAGGATGCCGAACTTCCACGCGATGTCAGCGCGCGTCGATTGCAGCGCGAGATTCTTTCCAACGAGCGTCACGTACTTCGATGCCTTCGTACCCGGCCCCTCGTTGAACTTCACGTTGGAAGGCTCGCGCATCTCACTCGTGGAGCCCTTCGCGTAGTCGAGGTAGAGGCCGCGGTTGCTCGCCGCGAAGTTCACCGCCACCGAGCCGCCGAGATCCATCTCCTCGTCGTAGCTGACGGTCTGTTTCTGGAGGTCGCCGCACTTGCTCAAGTCGCCCGCGGTCTTCGCCGTCTCCGCCGTGGTGTGCACCGCGTCCTGCACGTCGCCGATGTTCGTCGGATCCGGGATGTGGCCACACGGCAATGCAGCGACGACGCCATAGGCGAGGACGAGGCCGATGAGGGAGGTCTTCATTTCGACCCCTCCGCCAATTTCACCGCCGGGGTGAGGCCAGCGCTCTTCGCGTGTTCGGCGACTTCTCCGGACGAGGTCTGCTGTCCCATCGCCTCCATCGCGAGGATGGCCTTCACAGCATCTTCGTTGTTGAGCTTCTGATCGCCGTACGTGATCGCACCGTCACCCAACGCCTTCGTCGCCGCGCCCGTCGTCGCGAACGTCTTCGCGTCCACCGCGCCGGTGCCCTTCACGTACTCGGTCACGGGCGGATTCACCGACAGGTTCGAGAAGTAGACGTAGCCGGTCTTGCCGTTCGTCGCGGTGACGCTGTGGAATTCCTTGTTCGCGGCTTGCTGCCACTTCACCTTGTCGCCGGGCTGCAGCGTGCCCACTACGGTGGAAGTCGCGTCGGGCTTCTGAAGCAGCTTCGTGTTCTTCGCCTTGACGTAAACCTCGGCGCCCGCGTTGAGCGCCAATGCACCCGTCCCGACGAGCAGCAGCGCTCCCAGCACCACCTTCGTTCTCAGCTTCATTTCCCCTCCCTCAAAAGGACTTACTTCTCCAGATTCGAAATCCCATCAAACGGCATGGGCGGCGGCTGCTCCATGAACTTCTCACAGCGCTTCTTGAGCGTCTTCGACGGACCGTCCGCGGGCTCCAGCGTCAAGGCCTCCTCGAGCACCTTCTTCGCCTCCTCGAACCGAGCGTCCCGGTACAGCGCGAGCGCCTGCTCGTACAACGTCACCAGCTGCCGCTTCTCCGGTTTGAGCTGACCCTTCAGCGCGAGCAGCTCGTACACGGCCACCGGCTGCGTCTTGCCCGCGACGCGGACGCGGTCCAGCTCGCGCACTTCGATGAAGTCCTTCGCTCGGACGTAGGTGTTCTCGCCGATCATCACGACCGACTCGTAGTTCTTGTTCGCGCCTTCGAGCCGCGCCGCGAGGTTCATGCCGTCTCCCATCGCCGTGTAGTCGAAGATCTGCTCGGAGCCGAAGTTGCCCACGAACATCACGTCCGAGTTCACGCCGATGCGCGTGTACACATCCGGTAGCCCCTGCTGACGGAACTCCTCGCGCATCCGGTCGATCTCATCCCGCACCGCGAGCGCCGCTTCGCATGCATGCCGCGCGTGCTCGGGGTCCGTGAACGGCGCGCCGAAGAGGCAGACGACGGCGTCGCCGATGTACTTGTCCACGCAGCCCTGGTGATCGAACAGCACCTGCGTCACCCGGGTGAGGTACTGGTTCAGAAACTTCACCAGCTTCTGCGGATCGTCCCGCCACTTCTCGGTGAAGCCTGAGAAGCCTCTGATGTCCGAGAAGAACGCGGAGACCTCGCGGTTCTCGCCGCCGAGCACGGGCACATCGCCCTTCTCCACCATCTGCTCCACGAGCTGCGGCTCCATGAAGCGGCTCAGCATCTCGCGGGTGTGCTCGGCCTCTTTGTTCGCGAAGATGTGGTTCACCGCGGTGGCGAAGACGGACGCCATCGAGCCCGCGAGCGACGGCATCGCCGAGAGCACATGGACCTTGGTGTAGACGACCAGCGCGCCGGTGAGCAGGAAGAAGCCGAAGAAGAGCGCCACCGGCCAGATGATCTCCAGCGGCGTGCTGCGGACGACCAGGATGAGCGACGCGGAGAACGCGGCCACCAGCAGCGCGAGCAGCAGCGACATCCAGTAGGGCGCGTCCGTGATGAACGGCCGGTCGTGCAAGAGCGTGTCGAGCTCCGCCGCATGCTTCACGACACCCGGCGTGGCGCCCTCCAGCGGCGTCGACTTCACGTCGTAGGTGCCGGTGGCGAAGCCTGCGATGAAGACGATCTTTCCGCCCACGTCCTTCGGGGTGATCTGCCGGACGAACTCTTCCTTCTTCTTTTTCCCCTCCGCGATCATCGCCTCGTCGTAGACGTCGGAGAGAACCGCGTAGAGCGACATGGTGCGGAAGCGATCCGTCAGCGCCCCGCCGTAGTCGATCGCCGCGTCGGAGGCGTTGATCTTGAACGCGTGGCTGCCGATCTGGAGCTTCCCCGGCTGCAGGGTGACCTCCTTCGCGCCGAACAGATCCGCCGCCACCGCGACCGACATCGTCACGTAGTTGTTCGCGCCGTCGCTGTAGGCGAAACGCGTGCGGCGAATCTTTCCGTCGACGTCGCCTTCCGTCTCCACCGCGCCCCAGCCTGGGACCACTTCGAGCAGCGGCTCGATCGGCGGCACCGGCGTGCGGAAGCTCTTGAATCCGCCGTCCTCCATCTTCTCTGGAGGCTGATCGAGGGTAGTGAGCTGAAAGCTCCCCTCCGTCTTCACCGGAAACGCGAGCGCCTTCGCGATCTGCTCCGGCGTCAGGGCGGGCTCGGCGGGATTGGCGCCAGCGTTTTCTCCGAAAGGGTCGTCCTCGGTGAGCTTCGGCTCCGAGAGCTGAACGATCGCGGGCATCCGGTTCTCGGCCGTGACTTTCGGAAGCGGCGTAATGCGCGGCGAACCGCTCATCGAGAAGCCCGTGTAGAACGGCATCGCGTTCTGGCCGATCTCCTTCGCCATCGCGCGGTCATCGGCAGGGTTCGTCGAGCGCTCCTCCATCACCGCGTCGAACACCACCGCTCGCGCGCCGTTCTCTCTCAAAACAGAGAGGACGTTTGCCCAGACGTTGCGCCCATAGGGCCACGAGCCGTACTGCTGAAACATCCACGGGTGTCGAGCGACGCGCAGGAACGTGTCGTTGTCGATCGCGAGGATGACGATGTCCTGCGAGAGCTCCGGTTTTTTCTTCAGCCGATCGGTGAGCCGCTGCCAGAACGTCTTCTCGGCGGTGGGCCGGGTGTCGCCGGTGAAGGCCTGAAGGCCGCTGTCGTAAGCGCCGCGCTCGGCGTCGCCGAGGCCGAACAGGTCCAGCTCGTAGAATCCCGCCGCGAGCAGCGTGGCGATGGCAGACAGCGCGGCGACGAGCTTCCAGCGTCGCTGCAGTCTCGTGAGGAGGAGCTGGGATTCTTTGGCCACGGTCTTCTCTTCCTACTGCAGCGCGGTGGCGACCACGGAGGCCTGAAACGCGCAGTCGTTCGGCGCGGTGCCGCGGATGGCGTCCACCAGGTCGCTCAGGTTGTCTTCCGCCGCTCGCACGAGCTCATCTTCGTGCAGCACATCCTTCGCCTCGGCGGCTTTCGTGAACGCGTCCGACAGTTTCTCGAAGCGCCGCGCCCGCTCTTCCATCGACGCGCGCACCTGTGGCTCGAAGCGGGAGACCAGCGCGGAGTAGCGATCCGTGAGCTTGTTCCAGCGGGCGAGCAATATCTTGTTGCGCCGCAACCGTTCGGAGATGCGCAGCTCCTCCATGCCGTCGTTCAACTTCGCGAATCCGGAATCGAGCTTCGACAGCTCCTCCAGCGTCGCCGCGACGTCGGACGGCTGAGAGACCTCCGAGTAGTACATCGCGGCGAGGAGCACGAACCGGCGATCTTTTCGCTCCTTCATCGGCACGCCTCGCAAGAGCTCACCCGCGGCGGCGAAGTCGTGATCTCGCAGCTGCCTCGCGGATTCGCGCAGCAGGTACTCCTTGCTGTCACTGCGCTTCGCGAAGCCGAGCGTCTGCTTCACCACCGGCGCGCGGCAGACGGTGCACTGCGCGTCCACCCGGATGAGCAACGTCCCGAGCAGCTCATCGTGCGGCATGTAGAGCAGTCCCGGCTTCCACGGGTCGACGCGCACGTTGGTGTTGATGGGCTGCGAGCCTTCGCTTTCGATGCGCAGCGCGTGCTCGCCGACTTTGAAGTGTTTCGGCGCGTCGGTGCCGGAGAAGCTCGCGGTGCCGTCGACCATGACCTTCGTGTTTCCCTCCGCGAAGAGGACCAGCGGCGGATCCTCTGCGCCGGGGAGCGGATGGAGGGTGAGCTTGTCCGGCACGCGGCAGCCTGCATCCACGGCAACGCCCGCCTCGTGAACCGGGTCGGATTTCGGCTTGTTCGGCGGCGTCGAGACGAGCCTGGGTGCGAGCACGGCCACCACCAGCAGCAACACGGCTGCGGCGGCGGAAAGCGCAATCCACTTCGCTCTGGACTGCTCAGCCATGGGCAGAGGCTTATATCCTCGGTTGCGCGTTGATCACCGTTCTCTACTTCTCCGACAACACCGTGCGGCAGCGCCTGTTCGACGCGGTCAGTCGCGCGAGCAAGCCGCTGCTCATCTCCGGCGTCCGCCACGGCAAGGGCATGCGAGCGCCCCAGTTCCGCGAGCCGTTCGCCGGCCTCGACAGCGCGTTCGGACATCTGGTGGATCAGATCGTCGTCGCCGACGAGGGAACTGCGGAAGGCATGTGGAGAGATCCGCTTGGAGATCTCGCGGACGCGCTCTTTCCCGACGATCGCGCGAAGGCGTACGCGGCTGCTTCCGGATATGCGCTGCTGCAGGGCCGCCGCGTGCTCGGCGTGGTGAAGAAGCACGCTTCGCCGGCGGATGATCGCTGGTTCATTCAGGAGCTGCTCGCGAGTGAGTTTTCGGAGATTCCCACGCCGCCGAAAGCGCAACGGCCGGGAAACGCGCAGCCGGCGACCACCGAGCCACCACCGCCTCGATATGGGCGAAGTGCGAGGTCGGAGAGTCCGCCGCCCGGTCGCCGGATTGAGGACGAGGACACGAATCCCCGAGCTCGGCCGCTGCCGGCGTCTGACAAGGGGCCGGATCCCTACGCGGTGCTCGGGCTGACGCGCGGGGTGAGCAAGGACGACGCGAAGAAGGCGTTCCGCGCGCTGATTGCGCAGTACCACCCGGACAAAGTTTCGCACCTCGCGCCCGAGTTCAAAGAGCTCGCGGACAAGCGCACGCGCGAGATTCTGGCCGCGTGGGAGATCGTGGAGAAAGAGGTCGGGTAGCGACAGCGCTCAGTCAGCCGCAGTCGTGTGCGGCAGGAGGTCGTTGCGCATCTTCGCGATCTGCTCGCGCACGCGCTCCTTCAGCGGCTCGAGATCCTTCAGCGTCATGCCCGCGGTGGAGATGCGCTCGCCCACCTTCACGCGCGCTCGGGACTTGCTGAAGCGCCAGCTGTGTTTCGGCAGCGCCTTCCGGGTTCCAGCGATCGCGAGAGGAAGAATGTCCGCCTGTTCCTCGATCGCGAGGCGGAACGCGCCGTCCTTGAACGCGCCCATCGAGCCGTCTTTGGAACGCGTGCCCTCGGGAAAAATCATCACCGGCATTCCACGCCGCAGCCATTGCGCGCAGATGTCGAGCGCCCGCTTCGCCTCGCCCTCTTTCCCGCGCACGATCCCGATGTCGCCCGCGAGCCACATGCTCCAGCCCACGAACGGCACTTTGAAGAGCGACTGCTTCGCCATCCACTTCATCTCCCATGGCAGAAAGGAGACGAGGAACGGATCCGCGTTCGACTCGTGGTTGGAGACGACGACGACTTTTCCAGAGAGCGCTTTGGGCGCATCGCCTTCGACGCCGAAGTCCCAGTAGGGCGACAGCTTCGAAACGGCGACGCCGATCAGCCGGAAGAACCGGCCGCCGATCTTCCGGTTGCGATCGAACGGCCACGTCGCGACCGTCAGCGGCGCCTGCACCCAGAACCCGGCGATCGAGCAGAGCGCGATCTCCGACCACATCCAGAGCGAGAGGACGGCGTTCACGGATCCCTCGTACTACATGCAGGCGGCTCGCTCACTGCTCGCGCGCGCGCATTGTTACCGGGATTGTTACCTATCGATGGCGTCGGACCTACCTATCCGCGCGCCCGGCCCATCGGGTTCCACAGCGGTCGCGTGAGCTTTACCACCGGCGGCAGTCCGAGCAGCACCGCGAGCAGCGCGCCGAAGACCACGCACGCGACGACGGGCAGTTTCGCGAGCACTCCTTCACTGTCGGCGAGCCGGATGAAGAAACCGTGCAGAAGAAATGGCGCGAGGCTGACGACGCCGTACCGGGTCAGCGCGGAGCTTCCGTTCGGAGTGATCAGAAAGAACGCGCGCGTGAGCACGAGTGCCGCCGTGAGGAGCGTGAGCCGGATGAGCGGTCCCTGCAATCCAACTTGCCCGAGCGCCGCGTAGTCGCTGCTTCCATACAACAGCCGCGTGTCGATCGAAGGAACTGCTCCACTCGAAAGAGCGATCACCACCGCGAGCAGCGCCACACCCACCGCGATCGCGACCGGTCGCAGCTTCGCGTTCACGAGCTGCTCTCGCGTCGTCAGGTATCCCGCGACGAAGCAGGGCAGAAAGACGAACGTGCGCGAGAGCGAAAAGACGTAACCGATCGCGGGAACGAAGCCGGCGCCCAGAGCGAGCACCACGGCCACCGTGAACGGCGCGCGCGTCTTCACGAGCAGCGGCAAGAGCAGCCGCCAGAAAAACAGGCTCAGGAGGAACCAGAGGATCCAGTACGGCCGGGTCAGGTAGTGCGCGTCGAACCCTTTGCCGAGCACGTACGCGTCGAACAACACGTAGAGGGTCTGAAAGATGAGCAGCGGCGCGAGGATTCCACTCGCCAGCGACTTCAGTGTCTTTCCATCGAACCGCGGCTGCGTGAGGTGGCCGGAGAGGAACGCGAACGCCGGGATGTGAAACAGGTAGATGCCTTCGTAGAGGCCGCGCGCGAGCGAATCGCCTGACAGCTTCGGCTCCAGCGCGTGGCCCATCGCGACCAGCAGAATGAGAACGCCTCTCGCGTTGTCGTAGAGCGGGAGGCGATCTTTCGGCACAGCGGTGGTTCTTAGCAGCTAGACGTGGACGAGCTCTTCGCCGTTCTCATCCCGCCGGAGCTCGAGCTGGATCTGCGAGCCTTCCGGCGCGCCGATTCGTTTGATGTCCGAACGCCGCATCCACACGCTGCCGTGGTGGTGCAGGTCACCCGGATTCTGCTCGGGGTGATGGAATTCCTGATCCTCGCTTCGGTACGCCAGGACCATCAGCGTGACGTAGCCCGCGACGATCGCGACGACCCCGATGATTGAGATGAAGAGCATGGCTCTCTCCTTTCGATGAAAGGTGGGCATCGCCATCGTCCCCTGAGGGCACTGCCTGCTCGACCGCTCTGCAGGCGGGGCGGCGGCGTTCAGGCCGATCACGCGCTGGCGGAGCGTGTCCACCTTCTCTGTCGTGGAACAGGTGAGCGAACCGTTCGGTGGCGAGTCGATCGGAATCGATCGCGTCTCTGCGCGCGCCTTCACCATTCCCACGGTTCAACCTGAGTCGGATGGAACGCTCGAGTGGAAATCCACCACGCTGGTCGCGGTGGAGCTCCGAGCCGGCGGCGTCACCGCGTTCGGCTACTCGTACACGGACGCTGCTGCCGCCACGCTGATCAACGGCGCGCTCCGGCCGCTGCTGGATGGCGCCAACGTCGTCGAACATCCGCGGCTTTTGCGCGAATGCCTCGAACGTGTGCGGAACCTCGGGCAGGGCGGCACGGTCGCGATGGCTATCTCCGCGGTCGATGCCGCGCTGTGGGATTTGAAGGGGCGGCTGCTCGGGTTGCCGGTGGCGGCGATGCTGGGTGTCGCTCGACCGGAGGTCGAGGTGTACGGGAGCGGCGGCTTCACCTCGCTCTCCACCGACGGCCTCGTGGAGCAGCTCACCGGCTGGACCGAGCAGGGCATCCGGCGCGTGAAGATGA
>JBJMQN010000382.1:0-6869 GCA_045802665.1 Myxococcaceae bacterium
CTCGAAGCTGCCGTCCGCGTTCACGTTCACCTGAGCGTTGATCGGCAGGCGGCGCGAGACCGCGTGCACGTGCGCGAGCGGCACGGGCTTGCCGAAGTCGTCCCGGACCACGCCGGAGACAGCTCGCGGCGGCGGCAGGAACAGCTCCACCGGATCGCCCGGCGCTGCCCGTTCGTGGAGCGCTGCGCCGAAGCCTTCCGCCTCGGCGAACACCGTGAACGAGACGCCCGCGAGCTGATCGAAGCGGAACTTTCCGTCAGCGTCCGTCGTCGTGGTGAGCGCGCCCTTCGCGAGGCCGCGGCTCTGATGCAGGAGCGCGGCGACTTTGAGGAACGACTCGCCGTTCTCGCAGGAGAGCAGCGGCCGCTCGCAGATGTCGCACCGCGCGGTGGAGAGATCCTGCTGAGCGGATGCCGAGAGCGACACCTTCGCGTTCGCGACGGGCTTGCCGCCCTGATCCATCACCCGGCCGGTCAGCGCGAGCGGGCTCTGGGTCTGCCCGCCGGTCACCGCTATCTCGTGAAACTCCGGGAGCGAGACGGGCTGGGTCGCGGCGGTGTCGTGCGACTGCTCGGAGGGGCCGGGACGCGGTAGCAGGAACGCCACGCCGCCGCCGAGTAGCAACAGCGCGACGATGATGATCGGCCACTTCCGCATCGGGGAGGGCACCGTAACCTACCTCTCCGCTTCCGGCGTCGAGGAGGACGAGCAGGTGTCCGCGGCAGCCAACCCAGCAGCCGGGCAGACATTCCCGGACTGGTCCCGGCTAGTCGTCGGTGGACTTCTCTTCTTCCTGAATCTTCGACGGCGCAGGCTTCTCGTCCCCGCCCATCGCGTACGAGATCGACGCCTGCCCGGCGAAGACCACGGCGGAGTACCGATACGAAGGCACGGTGTCGGTGTCTTCCTTGTGCGCCTCACGACCGAGCATCGTGCCTACCTGGAGGCCTATGTCGAAGTGCAGCGGACCTTCGAAGAGCTCCAGCGGGTCATGGAACGCCGTGCCGATTCCGCCGGACACGCCGATGCGCGTTCCGTCCAGCATGTTCGTCCCCGGCGCGTCCTGCTTCGGCACCGGCGTTGGCCGGAACTGGGCGCCTGCCCGGACCGCGAACGCGTCGCTCACGCGGTACTCGTAGCCGAGCCGTGCGTTCAGCGTGTCCGAGAACCCCGGCGAGGTGTGCGGCGCGGTCATGACCAGCGCCTTGTCCAGCCCGAGCGCCGTCAGCGTATCGCCGGAGAGATCGACCACGAGGTCGACGTAAGGCGTCGGGGCGCGGCTCCACATCTCGTAGGTGAGATCGAGGCTGAGCGTCATGTCGTCGGTGGGATCGAACGCTCCGCCCACGCTGATGATCGGCGGGGTGTAGTGCGTGATGCCGGTGAGCACGAACGCGAGCGTGCCGATGCCCGCGAGCTCCACGCTCGCCGGGATGGAATACAAGAGCGACATCTCGTGCCGGTAGGACGCGCCGAGGCGGAAGCTCTTGCTCGGCGTGATCGAAATGCCCACGGTGGGTGACACGCGGGTGGCGAGGTAGCTGTTCACCTCGCGCAGTTGCACCTGCTTGCTGAAGGTGTCCACCCGCATCGTCGCGCCGTCGCCGACGAGATCCGCGAGCACCTGAGCGCCCGCGCCGACATCGAGGCCGTCGATCACGTGAACGCCCGCGCCCAGGAAGACGAGCAGACGCTTGGGGTTGTTGTCGTACGCGTACCAGAACGGCCGCTGCGGATCTTCGGAGTGCGTGCGCGCGACGACGTCGGTGGGCACGTAGAGCGCGAGGCCCACGGTGACGCGATCTTTCAGCTTTCCCTGCAGCGGCGCGGAGAGGCCAATCGAGAACCCCGCGGCGTCCGGGGCGGAGCAGTAGCGGCAGTCCAGCTCGCGGCTGTCGTTGGGATCCAGCTTCGAGACGTCACCCTGCTCATGGAGGTAGCTGAACGTGAAGCTCGTGAGCAGGGCGTGCTGCGACGCGAGCTGGGACGGGTTGTAGAACGCGGCGCCCGGATCGTGCGCGTCCGCGACCTGCGCGCCGGACATCGCGCTCGCGCGTGGCGTGGGACCTACGAGCTCGTAGACGTTCGCGGAGGCGGGCGCGGCGAAGGCCACGATCCCGAAGACCCCCAAGGCGACCAGGCGGCGGTGGAGGTTCATTCTTCAGCGAACGGCTGGATCGCCTGAGCCACCGCGAGCTCCTGCCGCGCTTCGGAGAGCTCGGAGTTGGTGGCGCGCAGTCGATCCGAGAGCACCTGCACGAAGCTCCAGAGCATCTTCACCGCGAGGATGGACTCGCGCTTCATCAGGTTCATCAGATCGCCTCGGGCGATCACCATCACGCGCGTGGGCTCGGTCGCTCTCACCGTCGCGCTTCTGGGCGCGTTGTCGATGAGGCCCATCTCGCCGAAGTGGCCGCCTGCTCGCAGCTCGGCGATCTCGACGCCGTTCTTCTCGATCGCGACGCGGCCCCGCACGACGACGAACAGCTCTTCGCCCGGCTGACCTTCGATCACGATCTCGCGGCCCGCCGGGAACGTGCGCGTGGTCGCGATGGAGAGCACCGCCGTCTGCTCTTTGTAGGTGAGGTGCCGGAAGAGCGGGATCTTCCGCAGCGCCTCCATCCGGCTCTGAGCTTCGGCGAGCTCTTCGGTGCCGGAGGCGTCCGCGCCCACCGTGACGACCACGGCGGTGATGTTGTCCTTGCCGCCGCGCTCGTTGGCGAGCTGTACGAAGCGCGCGGGGAGATCTCGCGGCTGCGTGGCCTGAACGAGCGGCACCACCTCGTCGTCCGCCAGATAGCCGTGCAGGCCGTCCGAGCAGAGCATGAAGATGTCGCCCGGGAGCAGGTCCACGATCAGCGTGTCCACCTGCACGGATTCCTGGATGCCGACGGCGCGGGTGATGACGTTGCGGTACTGCGACGTCGCCGCCTGCTCCTTGGTGATCGTGCCCGCCTTCAGCTGCGCGGAGACCAGCGTGTGATCTTCGGTGAGCCTGTGCGTCTGGCCATGGCGCACGAGGTACACGCGGCTGTCGCCCACGTGCCCGATGACGCCCTTGTTCCCACCGATCGCGAGGCACACGAACGTCGTGCCCATGCCGCGCTTGCTGCTGTCGGCGGCGGCCATCTTGTAGATGTCCGCGCAGGCGCGCTGGACCGCGACTTCGACCAGAGCGGCTGCTGCCGCGCGGTTCGCCTGAGAGGGATCGCGCGCAAGATCCTTCAAGACCTGCTTGTTCTGCAGCACGTGCTGCTTCACGACCTCGGCAGAGCGAGCGGAGGCGACCTCGCCGGCGGCGTGTCCACCCATTCCGTCCGCGACGATGTAGAGGCCCAGGCCGGGGTCCACCAGCATCGCGTCTTCGTTGTGCTGGCGTTTGCGACCGACGTCGGTGAGGCCGAAAGCTTCGGTGGTGAGGGACAAGCGACGGTCTCCGGGGGAACTTCGCTGCGGGCAAACTAAGGGAAGAGATCGCCCAAGGGCAAGGTGGGAATCAGCGCGCGGCGTGTTCCTTCAGCAGCGAAAGAAAGCTGTCAGGCAAGAGGAAAGTTGCGTTGACGTCCCCGAATTTGAGCTTCGCGTCCTTGCTGATCAGGACCAGCTTCTTCGCGGTGAGCTTGCGGCCGTTGAGCGACGTGCCGTTTTTCGAGCCCGCGTCCGCCACCTTCCACTGGTGCTCCTCTTCCTCTTCGAACCAGGCGTGAAACCGCGAGACGGAGCCGTCGTCGAGGACGAGATCGTTGTTGGTGGTGCGGCCCACGGTGATGCGGCTCTTGAACGCGTTCGAGGCCTGCTTCTTCACGAGGATCACCGCGGGCTCGGACGGATCGATCGGCGCGCCGCCCACGCCCGAGTGCGTCTTGAACCGGTACTCGGACGGCTCGTCGTCAGAGGGCTCGAGGGGCTCGAAGAGCAGGATTGGGCTCTTGAGCGCGGCCTTCAGCTCCACAGGATCGTTCAGATACCTGCGGAGGTAGTTTGAGAGCGGTTCGATCATCCCCGAAGGGCCACATTTGACGCGTCGGCCTCGCGCTCGTCCAGCGCCTGGCGGCACTGAAAGACGAGCGGCGGACGCGCCTCCTGCAGATAGGGGGTGTCGAGCACCGCGGACAGATAGAACGGCGCCTGGCGGGAGAAGTAGACCGCTCGAGCGAGATCGTCGATCGCGCGCCGGTTGAGCCCCACCAGCGCCTTGGCCCGCGCTCTGACGAAGTAGAGGGCAGCGACGTCGCCGAACCGCGCGATGCCTTCATTGAGCCTGCGCGTCACCTCGTAGCTCACCCACTCGCGGTTGAAGACCGTGGCGCGGAGGTTCAGCGTCAGGTGCTCGCGAAGATAGACCTCGGCGGCGGATTCGACCTTTGCCTGCTCGAGCCAGGCGAGCGCCTTGTGCGGTGTGTGCCGCGCCGCCCAGAGATTTCGCACCCACGTCGCCTCGCCGCCGGAGATGCCGGCCTCGGCGAGCTGGAGATCGGTGAGCGGGGCTTTGGAGGTGCCGACGATCAGCTCGCGGAGCAGCGATCGCTTCTTCTCGTCGCCGTGGGAGAGGCGCAGCGGCGCGGGTGAGCCGTCCTCGAGGAGGAGCTCGGGCTTGCTGTCGCGCGGGGGATCGGGGAGCAGGCCCGAGAGGAGCGCATCCCAGTCCAGCCGTTCGAGCGCGACAAAGCCCTCCGCCTGACGCCGCATGCGCCAGACATTGAAGCGATGAATTCCGACGACGGCGGCGATGTATCCGGACACCACCCCGCCCGCGAACGCGACACTCACGAGGAAGCGGGTAGCAGAGCGCAGGCGAAAAGGTAAAGTCCAACGCGCCCGTTTCCCATGAGTGAAGATCTCGAAGCGCTCTCCGAGCAGCTTGCCAGCGAAGAGCCCGAAGAGCGTGAGGATGCCGCTCAGCAGCTCGCCGAACTGCAGGATCCGAAGGCCGCGCAGTACCTGCACCATGCGCTCGACGATGAGGCGGATGGGGTTCGGATGTGGGGCGCGTATGGGCTCGCGCTGCTCGGCCGGAGCGCGGACAGAGAGTCGCTGCAGAAGGCGGCGAGCTCCGATGACAGTCCGCTCGTCAGGCTGTGGGCGAACTTCGGCCTGACCCGGATGAAGGATCCCGCGGCGGCCAAGGCGCTGGTCGCGTTTCTGGATGACGACTCGCTGGAGCTGAGGGTGAACGCGGCGGATGCGCTGGTGTCGCTGGATGATCCGGCGCCGGTGAACGCGCTTCTGGTGAAGCGGATGGAGTCGGAGGATCCGCGCGAGCGCGCGTGGGCTTCGGGTGTGCTGCATGCGCTGGAGCACGAGGGCGCGCTGGAGCACTGGCGCGAGAGCCTGCTCCTTCCGGAGAGCCGCGTGGATGCGGCGTTGGTCGCGCCGTTTCTTCAGGCTCGGAGCGCGGCGAGAGATCTGCTGAAGCTCCTCGGCGAGCTGACTCAGGATGAGCTGGATGAGGTGGCGGCGGGAGGAGAGCTTCCGCTGGCGGAGGTGCTGTCACGGCCGCTCGTGGAGCTCGGGTTGGAGGAGCTTCTGGAGGAGGCGCAGTCGGACGTGGCGCTGCGAGGCGAAGTGGTGCTCGTGCTGCTGCGCGGCCCGGCGGCGGATCCGGATGTGATCTCGCAGATTCACGAGTTCGCCTCGGAGTTGCCTCCGAAGATTCTGGGCAAGGATGTCGCGGCGCTGATCGCCGAGCAGGAGAGCTCGGAGCATGCGCTGCTGCTCGCGCGGCTGGCGACTGCCGTTCCGGATGCGGTGGAGCACGCGGCCGCCGGGCTCGAGGCGCCGGTTCGCGAGGCGCTGTTCGATGCGCTCGCCGAGTCGATGACTCACGGCGACGACAACAGCTTCGAGCTCATGCCGCTGTTGGATGTGCTCCGGCAGAGCAAGTACGCCGAGCAGTTCGAGGACGTGCCGGATTCGCCCGAGCCGCCCGCGCCGGATCAGGACATGACCGCGCCGGAGATGCCCACGTTCGATCCGAACGCGCCTGCCGAGGAGGAGTTCGGCGAGGTGGGCGATACCGACGACGACATCACGCCGCTGATTGAACGGCTCGCGTCGGGTGAGGCGCTGTCTGAGGACGAGCGGAAGCGCGGTGAGGAGTTCCTCGCGGAGATGGGGATGACCGCGGAGGAGTTCCTCGAACAGGTGGGATCGGATCCCGGCGATGACGAAGCACCGCCGCCTTCGGGGCCGGAGGTCGCGCAGCGGGCGATGGCGTTGGGCGCGATGCTCAAGCGGAGCGAGGTGGAACGGCGGCTCTCTCAGGGCGAGATGCAGCGGCCCGATGCGCAGAAGCAGGTGCAGCTCATCAAGAAGTGGATGGATGAGCATCTGCTGCTCGAGATCCTCGGGCCGATGGAGGCGGATCTCCTCGACGCGCGCACTGGCGATTGGACGGATGATGATCGGCTGCTGGTCGACGCGAGCGGCGATGCGCTGGCGATGCTGCTGTGGGCGATCGGGAAGGTGAAGGCGGTCGGCGCGGATGAGCCGGTGTCGATTTCGTCTTTGCTGAAGTTGTTGCCGCTGGGGACGAACCCTTCCGCGTTCGTGGATGGCGCGGAGCTTCGCGGTGCCGAGGAGATCGGTCGGATGGCCGAGCTCTGGGAGACGTGGGCCTGGCGCGTGGAGCAGGAGGATCAGGCGCGCGCCGTCATCTCAGAGCCAGACATGGAGCTGGATCTCGACGTCGATGCTTTGGTTGGTGAGATCAAGAAGGAAGGGTTCGACGAGAAGGCCGCTTCCGCGAAGGGGAAGGGACATCGGGCGGCGGAGGCTTTGCGGTTTCTCGGGAAGAAGGCGGCTTCTCGGATGGTGGAGGAGAAGCTCGTCCCCAGGCTCGTGAACGGCGATTTCGGGTTCAAGGGCAA
>JBJMQN010000383.1:0-8591 GCA_045802665.1 Myxococcaceae bacterium
GAGAACGAATGACTTCGATTGAACCGTCGGTCCGTGCAGCCGTACTCGTTCTGGGACTGTCTCTCGCGGCGTGCGAGCCGGCGGGCGTGGCGCCAGTTCTGACGCTGCAGCAGATCGCGCCCCAGGCGAGCTCGAACGACGCAGTCGTCGGCGGCGCGGTCACTGGCGACGTGCGAGCCATTGCTGCGTGGGGATCAGCGGGGTGCGGGTCGAACGCGGCGGAGTGGGTCCGAGTCTTTTCGACTCCCGCAGACGACTGGCCCTCGTTGGCGATCACGCCCGATTGCGGGGCGCTGGCTCCCACTTTTCGCGCCAACGTCCCCGGAAATCCGACGCTCCAGGAGCACTGGGACTACGCGCTGTCACCCGGGGGTGGCGTCTCCGGCCCCATCAAAGAGCAAACGAGCGCCGCGAATCTGTTGGACCCCGTCATCAATCCGGTCAGCGGCGAGGTCATCGTCCACAATTTCGACGGGTACCATCCAGCCATCGAGGCGTACTCCGGCGGCGTTCAGGTGCGCTCAAAGTCGTTCTGCAGCGATTGCGTGATCAATCGCCACCACGCCATCGCCTCCGACGGACGGATAGCCATCACGGTCACCCGGTCCGGACCCACCTCTCCGGGCGGCGAACTTCACGTGCTCGACTCAAACTTCGCGGAAGCGTTCATGCTCGCCACTCCGCACAAAGTGGGGGTCCTCGGTGCCAGCTTCTATTCGGACGGTGACCTCGCAGTGGTGTTCGACGGGTACGACGTCTTCAGCCTGTTCGGAGAACAGTTCGGCGCTCCCTCGAAGGCCACCCTTGTCATCACGCGCATTACCCCCGCTGGCAGTCCACTCTGGAAGATCCCCATCACGACGAACAGTTTGGACGGGGCAAGCCTGAGCATCAGCGCGGACGATCGCCTCCTCGTCGGCGTCTCGTACCAGGGCGAATTCACGTTCGCGGGCCACACCTTCCCCGATTACGGTGCCTCGCGCTTTGGCACGCCCATTGTGCTCGCGCTCAGCGGCGATGGCAGTCCGCTCTTCGGGTTGGAGGGCTCGGACATCGCAGGTGTCTTTCGCGCAGCGCCGGATGGACGGTTCGTCGTGTTGAAAGATACCGGTCCCGGATGCTCCGTCGATCTCGGCATCTTCAATCGCAATGGCACGAAGGAATCTGATCGGTCGTTCAAGGCCGCGAACTGCGGCAGCGATTCCGTCTATTTCTGGGGCGCCGAATTCGCCCCAGACGGCACGCTGTACGTCGCCGGAAGCTTCTTCGGAACCGCGACGTTCCTCGGCCAGACGTTTTCGTCCGACAGGAACGACGCATTCGTGATGCGACTGAGACCGTGATGGCTCGGCGCCCGCCCCGTGGGCACGGCTGGCTTCCAGGGGCCGCTCAAGTTCTCAACCGGGTGCGGTTACACGACGATCGAAAGATCACGCGGAGTTAGACGCGAGCAGCTCAACGTCAGGGCGTTGAGAACTGAATCCGGGTCTGAAACGCAGTCGCGGGCGTGCGCGAGGCGCCGACAGCCTGGGACGCGGACTTCCGCGATTGCGCCGGGACCGTGCCCTGCCATGGTCGCGCTCGTGAACTTTCGATTCGTCCTCGCGCTTTGCAGCGCAATGCTCCTCGTGCACTGCTCCGGCGGCTCACAATCTGGAAGCGGCTGCACTGGAAACTGTGACGGTGGGGGCGGCAGCTCGGACTCGGGCACGCCTCCCGAGATCCACGACGGCGGCCACGACGCCGGGCTCAGCTCGCAGGAGGCGTACTCGTACGCAGGTTGCGAAGACGCTGGCTCTTACACGTGCGCGAACCTGCTCGTCTTCTCCTGCGCCCTGCACGCGATTCAGGGCAAATACAACGCGTGCAATTCGCCGTCGGACTGCGTGGCCGTGGTGATCCCAAACTGCGTCGGGGTCCTGACCGATTGCGCTCCCGCCGCAATCTCTGACGCTGGGCTCGCGGCCTATCGCTCGGAAGCGACGACGGAGATCAACCGCTACTGCGCGACGGCAACGTGCTTCAGCGCTCCGTCGTGCGCCTACAGCTTCACGCAGCGCCTCGCGGACTGCGTGAACGGCCGGTGCGTTCCGGTGCCTGACGACGGCGGCTTCTGACCGTCACTCCCACCGATTCGAATTCTCATCCGTCAGCGGCTCGCCCTGCGGATTGACCACCCAGAACCGTTGCCCCGTCGGCGCTTCCATCACCCACCAGGAGAGTCGGCTGTGGTGCATGGCCGGCAAGCTACGCAGTTCGCGCTACTCCTGATCTGCGTCCACCACTCGAATCGGAATCGGCAGCGCGGCTTGCTCCCCGTCCGCCTTGGGCAGATCGAAGAAGTTCGGATCGATGAAGCGGAGCACGTTGCGCTTCTTCTTCTCGGGCGCGGGCGCGGGGGTCTCCGTCTTGTCCTCGCGGATCTCGGTCGCGAGCTCCGGCTGCGGCGTCTGCGGATCATTTTCATTCATGGACGGTCCCTCCGTTGGCGCTCCGTGCACCGCCGGCCACGGTGGGAATCCCTCGCACGCGCAACAACGCCACAGATCACGATTGTCCGTGCGATCCGGCGAACGCATGGTCCTCCGGAACTAGCGCATTCTCCTCGGTGGCAATCGCGGCCCAGCGCGCGCACACGGCCGGACGTTCAGCTCGACCGGCTCTCCAGTCTGAAGTTGTTACAGCGACTCGCGCGCTCCCACATCGGCGCCACCAGTCATTTCAGTGCTGTCGAACTTGGCACGCGCTACGCACGATCTCGTGGGCTGGAGGGCGTCGGCGATGGGACAAAAACGTCTTGGCGAAGTGCTGTTGTCGTCAGGTGAGATCTCGGACCGCGAGCTGCGTCTCGCGCTGCACGAGCAGCAGGCCGCGGGCAGGAAGCTCGGGCAGGTGCTCATCGATCTGGGGCTGTGCGAAGAGCGCGAGGTGAGTAAGGCGCTCGCGGTTCAGGCGGGGCGCGACTTCATCGACGTCGAGGCCTTCCCGATTCAGGCCGAAGCCGTGAAGCGCGTGCCGATCAAGGTGATGAAGGCGCACTCGGTCGTTCCGCTCCTCATCGTGAACGGAGAGCTCCTCGTCGCGACGATCCCGTCCAACGAGCGCCGCGCGACTGAACAGGTCTCCTTCATCTCCGGGCTGAGGGTCCGCGTCGCCATCGGCGCACCGGCCGCCATCGCTCACCTCATCTCGGTGATCGACTCGGCGATCGCGAAGCACGCCTCGAAGAAGGAACCCGAGCTCACGATCGATTACTGAGCGCGGCTCACACCCACTTGCTGATCAGCCGCTCGCGATCGAAGAGCCGGATTCCGATCTGCACCAGGATCACGTCGAGCACGAGCACGACCAGCGCGAGGACCGCGTAGTACGTCGTGCCTGACTTCAGAAATCCCGCGACCTGAGATCCGAACAGGCCGATCAGCGGCAGCATGACGACGCCGCTGATCTGCTGCGCCATCCTCGCCTCGCCCACTCGAGCGGAGACGACGACGGAGATCCCGTTCCCGAAGAACGCGAACAGCGGCGCGACGACGATGATCCCGAACAGCCACATCTGGTTCGGGAGCACCATCGAGTGAAACAGCGGCCAGCACGCGAAGTTCACGGTGCAGCAGAGGATCGCGAACGCGCCCCACGTGATGATGATCGCCGGCACCAGCGACGTGAGGCTCTTCCCCGCGAGGATCTCCGCGGCGGTCACCGGTGACGCGAGCAGCGGCTCCAGCGTGCGGCGCTCTTTCTCTCCCGCCACCGCCTGCGACGAGATCAGCACCGGCACGAACACCGGCATCAAGAGATAGAGGCTGAACCAGTCCGCGAGGCTGCGCTCGATGAGGTACTTCGCCGCGTTCACTCCGGGGGCGAGGTGCGGATCGTAATAGAGCGCCAGCGTCTTCATCCCCGAGTCATCGGGCTTGAGCGTGTACGCCCAGACCACGCCCGTGGGCACGACGATCAGCACCAGCGGCAGCACCAGCATCGAGGCGATCAGCCCCTTGTTCTTCAAGAGATCCCGCGTGTCCTTCCAGAACACCGCGTTCATGCGCCTCAGGCTGAATGCCATCCGCTACCCCTTCACCAACTCCAGATAGACCTCTTCCAACGGCCGCCCCTGCCTCGTCGCCGAATGCACTCTCGCTCCGGCGTGGACCAGCGCGGCGATCACCTCCGGCGCGAACTTCTCGTCATCGAGCATCACGCGCAGCTTGCCGCCTTCGGTGAGCACGGTCGGGTTGAACGGAAGTGCGCGGAGCATCGCGGTGAACGCAGATGCGTCGCCCTCCACCTGCACCTCCAACGCGGTCCCGACCCTACGCAGCTCGCTGATCTTCCCCTGGGAGAGCAGCTTCCCCTTCACGATCGCCACGCGCTGACACAGCCGCTCAACTTCGACGAGATTGTGTGAGCACAAAACAATCGTCCGGCCTTCTTTCGCGAGCTCCTCCACCGCATCGCGGACCGTTCGCGCCGCTTCCGGATCCAGCCCCGACGTCGGCTCATCCAGGAAGACCACCTTCGGGTCGTGCACCAGCGCTCGGATGATCGCGAGCTTCTGCCGCATGCCCTTGCTGTAGCTGCCGCACGCCTCGTCCTCGCGGCCCTTCAAGCCGAAGCGCTCGAGGTAAACCGCCGCGCGCGGCCACGCCTGCTTCTCATCCAGCTCGTTCAGCTTGATGAAGAACTGGAGGTTCTCTCTTCCCGTTAGCCGGTCGTAGAGCCCGGGCTGTTCGGTGAGCAGCCCCACGCTCCGCCTCAGCGCATCGCCGCCCGTGGCCACGTCCACGCCGAACACGCGAGCGGTGCCCTCGGACGGCGTGAGCAGCCCCGTGAGCATCCTCACCGTCGTGGTCTTCCCCGCACCGTTCGGCCCGAGCAGGCCGAAGACCTCTCCCGGCTGCACCTCGAAGTCGAGGCCGGAGACGGCCACGCGCTGGCCGAAGCGTTTGCCCAGGCCTCGCGCTTCAATCCCCGCGGTCATTGCGCGGCGGCGGTTTCGTTCGGCTTGTCGATCGTGACGAGCACGAACTTGTTGTTCAGCTCGGGGTTGATGGGCGTGACGATCTTGTCCGCGCCCACCGCCGCTTTGAGGATTCCGAAGCGGTAGTGCTCGACGAGCGCCCACTCGCGGCCGGGCTGATTCGCGTACGCGGTCAGTCGCGAGTTGTCCTTGATCTGCTTCACGGTGTTCTTCGAATAGAAGGTCTCACCGCGCCAGTTCATCAGGAACGCCGTGATCGGCTCGCCCGGCTTCTTCTGACCGTAGTAGCGCCAGAACTGATCCCGCTGCGTCCAGTGGTGTGACAGGTCCACCCAGTGCGACCAGTTGAACCAGAGCGCGAAGAGCAGCGTCATCACGCCGAAGCTGCCGAACGCCATCGTCCGAGCGCGCCAGAACAACCCCAGCACCGCCATCAGCCCGCCCACCGCGAACAGGAACTTCATCCCGTCCTTGATGTTCACCGAATCGGTGATGAGCGACCGCAGCGGATCCTGAGCGGGCCCGCGGTTGAGGCCGATCAGCACGAGGAGCAGGCCGATGCCCGCGACCGCCGCGCCAACCGTCGTCACGCTCGTCCGTTCGATTTCCGGGAACCTGTTCACCGTCGCGAAGATCGCGAGGCCGCCGGCCGCGAACGCAAGTCCCAACAACAGCGACGCGGACACCTGCGCCTGGAACCGCAGCGCGATGAGCAGCGAGATGCCGAGCGACGCGCACAGGATCCCCATGTCCATCGTCCACGGCCCTGCTGCCGCTGCCTTCTTCTTTCCGGTGGGGAAGAAGATCTCGAGCAGCTGATAGCCGCCGAGCAACAGCAGCACCAACGCGAGCACGTGACCCTGGAGCAGCGGCCCGTCGTTCACGTCCATGCTCAGCCACTTGATGGGCTTGATCGCATCCGAGATGTGGAGCGGGTTGTCGACGAGCTCCTGCGGATACGGACGGTCGTAGTTGTAGACGAAGAGATCGGTGAAGTCCTTCGGCGTAGCGATCAGATCCTTCGCCACCAGCACGAAGAGCACGAAGCCGAAGATGAGCGGCACGAGGTGCGCGCCGATGCCCTCTTTCCACAACCGATCGATGTAGATGCCGATCAGGATCGCGAGCCCCGGCAGCACCGGGAACACGTAGTGGTGGAACTTCGTCGCCGAGCTGGAGAAGAGGAAGAACGTGAACGCCACCCACGCGACGGCGATGAACGCGACGTGATCTTCCTTGTCGAGGCTCCGGAGCTTGATCCGTGACGCGACGACGAGCGCCCCCGGGACCAGCGCCACCCAGGGGAAGATCGCGAAGCCGCCCTGCTGGATGAAGTAGGTGAAGTCGCCGCCCGGCGTCGTGGTGTGCACGCCCGCGAAGAGCCGGTTGATGTTGTCGTGGATGAAGAACCGGTAGAAGAACGTCTTGCTCTCGTCGTCCACGCCCTCGAAGAGCGAGAGCGCGACGAGCCACGGCACGCACACCGCGAACGCGACGAGGATGCCGGTGAGCAGCCGCATGTCGAAGAACTGCTGCCACAGCGCGGGCGGCGCGGTCCGGCGCTTCCGGAACTTTTCGAAGTCGGAGAGGAAGATCGACGCGACGTTGTCGGGGTTACCGAGCCACTTGATGTGCTCGCTGATCGCGCCCCAGCGCCACGGCACCTTGAAGAAGAGCGCGTAGATGAGGAGCACCGCGCCCGGGAAGCCGATGCCGATGAGCTCCTTCGCGAGCAGGCCCAGTCCGCTGAAGACGTAGAACCCGTACCACCACGCGGTGCGATGCCGCGTCTCGCCGTCGAACTGAGCGATCAGCGCGCACGCCATCGCGGAGATGAAGCAGGAGACGAACGGCGTGTCCGTCACCGTCTGGCGCGTGAGCAGGAAGTACAGCGGCATCGTGCAGAGCGCGAACATCGCCGCGAACGCGATGCGGCGGTTCAGCACGCGCGAGAGCGCGAGGGTCATCAGCGCGACGGCAGAGATCGCGAAGATCGCGAACGGCAGCCGCATCCCCCATTCGGTGTAGAGCGCGAGCGCCCCCGGGGTCCGATTCGTCCCGACGATCTGCATCCCCAGCGCCTGCATCCACATGGTGAGCGGCGGCTTGGAGAAGAACCACGCGGACTCCCACCACGGATAGACGTAGTCGTTGCGCTGGATCATCTCGCGCCCGACCTCGCCGTAGTGCGTCTCCCAGGGATCCCACAGGCCGACGGCGCCCAGGTACGGGATGTAGAGCAGCGCGCCGAAGAGCACCGCCATCAAGAGCACGAACTGCGTGTTGGTGAGCTTGCGCAGCCGCTTGAAGAGGCCGGTCTGGAAGAACGACGGGCCAATCAGCGACTCGAGAAAAGAGGCGTCCCCGGTTTCTTCCGCGGGCTCGGGCGACGCGGTCTGACTCTGCGCGGGTGTCTGAGTGGACACGATGATGATGCTCCCTCTGAAGGGTTCGGCCGAAAGGCGGGCGCTTATACACGGTTATCGAGCGGCGATGGCCCCGTTATCGACACGGCGAAAGGCCTGCGCAGCTGTGAATCCCCGTATACGATCCGGTGAGTGATCCTCTGCGCATCGCACACGCGCAATCGGCCCGGGCCGGTGCCGTACCCAGCAAGCTCGGCGGCTTCGAGAATCGAGCCCCGTTCACCGCACCGCGGCATGCAGATTGATAGCCCGTATCGCCCCTTCAGGAGTTTCGAATGATCGTGATGCCGGTGCTGTTGTGCCTCGCCTCGATGTCGCTGACGCAAGCAGATGCGCAGCCGGATGCGGGTGAGGCAGCAGCGCAAGTGGATGCGGGCACGCAGATGCCGCAGGGCCAGTTTCTGCAGAACGGGCTGGATGCGCAGGGCCGTCCGCCGGTGGAGAAGGCCACGGGCGAGCTGCCGTTGATGCGCTACGACCAGCCGATCTCCTGCGGCTTTCTGCAGCCCACGCAGCAGGCGCCGTCGGGGCACTTCCGGATTCAGTGTGACGACACGAGGCGCGTGTGCCTGGTCGCGCCGCTGCGCGAGATCACGGACGAGGGCGTGGAGGGAACGGAGCCGCTCGCGAGGGTGAACGAGTGCGGGGTGTATCCGGAGGACGACTGGGGCGCCCGGTATCGCGAGGGGTATCGGTTCGTGCCCGCGATCGCCGAGTCACCGCCGGGATGGATCCGTGACGACCGCGGCCGCGTGATGCAGGTGAACTTCGATCTGCATCGGCGGATTTATCTTGGCGCCGAGTACGCGCCGCTCGCTTTTCCGGGGAGCGGGAGTGCGCTCGGGGGGGCGCCGTCGAACACCGACACGAGCCGGTTCCGCAGCGAGTTCGGCATCGAGGTCGAGTTCCCCGGCGACGACGCGGAGCCCACGCTTCATCGCCTTCACTTCCTGCAGAGCGAGTTCTTCTTCGACACGTACTCCGCGGAGTCGTCGCTCGTTCGCTACGACTACTCCGTGGATCGGCAGGCGCCGTTTCTGCGCATCACCTCGTTCTTCGGTCAGCCGCACAGGTTCGATCTGAACCTCGATGCGGCGGGTTACTTCGAGGCGCTGCACCTCGAGTGGATTCGCCGAGGTGGTGACACCGCGACGTTCCTCACGCTGGGCGATGCGGAGGTGACA
>JBJMQN010000384.1:0-12564 GCA_045802665.1 Myxococcaceae bacterium
GCGCGATGCCCGCGTTGGTGACGTTCGCGAGCGTGTCCGCGAGCCCAATCGCCTGGTAGTCGTAGACGTGGTTGTTCCCCATCGAGACGAAGTTCACGCCGAGCCGCTGAAGCGCGACCAACGACTCAGGCATCGTGAAGAACGCGTAGTCCTTCGTCGGATGCGGCGTGCTCAGGCTCTTCGTGACCGGCGTCTCCAGATTCACCACTCGGAAATCGGCCGGCGCGAACAACGGCGCCACGTACTGAACCGCGGCCAGCGAGCCGGTCGCGGGATCCGAGGTACGAATCAGCGCGGTCGGATCATCTGGCGGAAGCTCACCGCGCGGGGTGCTCTCGTCGGGATCGAGGAAGCGGCGGCCCATCGAGAAGTCGCCCGAGAACAGCACCGACGGTGAAGCTGAAGTCTCCAGCGCGAGTCGCCCCGTCTCGACGACGGCTTCGGCCATCGGCCGATAGAGCTCCACCGCGCGAACCGACGTATGGAACCCGGACTTGCTCACCGACATGAGCGCATTGGCGCGAGGAAGCGCCGTGAGCTGGAAAGCGCCGTCGCTTCCGGTCTGCGTGGATCGCTTGCCGATCGCGACGGTGGCGCCGGCGATCGGATTTCCCGTGACGTCGACGATCTTGCCCGCCACCGCGATGTGAGCGCATGCGAGCTGGACCCGAGCGGCGAGCTCCGACGCCGGCGCGAGGAGCGGAGGCGCGGACACCGGTAGGCAGTCCGTCGGCACCGGGTCCGCCACGATGGTCTCCGCTCCGGCGGTCCCCACGACTCCCACATTTTCGGACAACGGAGGCTGAGGGTCGGAGCTCTTCTGGACGGTCGACACTGGGAAGAGCGAGGTCGTGACCTTCGAGCCGCGTGAATCACACACGAGGGCAGCCGGGACCACGACGAGTGCTGCGAACAACACTGTCCGTTTCATAGATGGGCGGGCGCGACGAGGGGCGAGTTGGAGCGAGGACGTTAGGCATCGCGCCAGGTTGTGCACGCCGAGTGTTGGCGCTCGCGCAATGAGCCGGTGGAATCTGGCCCGCACGCACGGCCGCTGCTCCCAAAATGGGAGTGAATTCACCCGCGACGGGCCTTACGGCCACCTTCAAACGAGGTGTCGAGCGCCGAAGCTAAGCCCGCACGAAGTCGATGAACCCCTTTTCAGGCGCGGTGGTCAGGAGCTTCACCTCCACCTGCTCGCCGACGTCCATGCCTTCTTCGCCGCGGATGACTCGTCCTTCAGCGGGCGGTGAGATCAGGCGCACGAAGGTTCCCTTCGGGGTCACGCCGGTCACGATCGCGGCGAAGCGTTCTCCGATTCGATCTCGCAGCAGCAGCGCCATCGCGACCTTGCGCATCTGCCGTTCCACCTTGCGCGCGTCGTTTTCCTTCTCCGTGCAGCGCTGAGCGACGGCCGCGAGCGAGGCTTCGTCATACGGCGCAGGCGACTCCAGCAGCGCGGCCTTGAGCAGCCGCTGCGTGACGAGATCCGAGAACCTTCGATTCGGCGCCGTCGAATGCGTGTAGTCCTGCACCGCGAGGCCGAAATGTCCGGGCCACGGATCTCCTGGGCGGCGCAACCGGTACACGCCGGGGCCCATGGATTTCACGATCGCGAGGGAAAGATCCGCGAAGTGCTCCGGATCCGCCGCTCGCCTCCGCGACATGAACTCGGAGAGCGCGACGGCATCCGGTTCGGCTGGCAGCTTCTCTCCGACGGACTGCGCGAGCTGCATGATGCGATCCCAGCGCTTCGGTTTCTCCACGACTCGACCGATGGATTGGCGGCCTCGGCGATCGAGCTCTCCTGCCATCACCCGATTCGCGGCGATCATGAAGTCTTCGACGAGCTCGCGCGAACGAAGCTTCTTCACCACTTCGACACCGACGACCTCGCCGTCCTTCGAAACCGTCCGCGCCTCCGAGCTCTCGATTTCCAGCGCTCCCCGGTGATGGCGCATCGTCTTGAGGCGCTTCGAGGCGGTGTCCTGCAATTGAAGCTGCTCGGCGAGGCCCGGGATGCTTCGGATCTTCGCGGTCGCTTCCGCGTCGCCGTCGAAGAACGCGGCGACTTCTTCGTAGGAGAGGCGGGCTCGGTTGCGGACGAGGGCGGGGTAGGCGCGGTAGTCGCCGAGGTCTCCCGTCGGCTGCACGATGTACTCGGCGATGATCGCGAAGCGGTCCGCGTCCTGGTTGCACGACGTGAGATCGGTGCTGAGCTTCTCGGGCAGCATCGGGAAGACCATCACGCCGGTGTAGACGCTGGTGGTGTTCTGCGACGCTCGCTGATCGATCGCGGTGCCTTGCGGAACTCTCGCGTCGACATCGGCAACGCCCACCAGCACGCGGATGTCGCCATTCGGCAGCGTCTCCGCGTATTCGATCTGATCGAGATCCTTCGAGTCCGCGTTGTCAATCGACGACCACAGCAGCGAGCGGAGATCTTCAGTCGGAGTCTTCGGTGAGGGCAGCGATTCGGGGATCGCGGACAGCTCGTTCAGCGCCGGCTTCGAGAAATTGGGTTCGAAGCCGTGCTCGAGCAGCAGCCGCGTCGCGACCCCTGCCCAGTCAAAGTGAGGGACAGTCATGAATGTGGGAATCCTGTGCGGCCGGGCCGCGGATGAAAAGATGAACGTGACGCATCACGGGCACGAGCCCGCGCAGCTCAACGCGAGGGCGATAAATGTCGGGAGGAGAGATCTGCCGATCACCCTCGTTGTTCCCGCGCGCCACCCGCGAACGTTTCGCCGCATCTAATGAAACTACTTCAACGGGCCGCTGTCTGATTCGTCGATCGGAGCCGCGTGGACGTCGATTGTGCGAACAGCTACTTCGGTTGCTTACCGGTCGGTGCGCGGTGGATGTGGCTGGTCGCGAATGCCGCGCTCACCGGGCTTCTCGTCCTGGCGTCTCGCCGAAGTCCCATCGGCCGGAGGGCGATTGCGACCCTGTGCGCAGCGATCGCGGGCGCGCTGATCGGGTTCAATCTCGGCGCGCTGTTTCCGACCGGCTCCGATCCGAAGTACGTGGTCTTCGCTGGCTGGCTCGAATCGGGCGCGATCGGAATGCGAATCGGCGCAGCCGTTTGCGGTGGTGTCGCGATGGGTTTCTGGCGACAACTCCCCGGTCGCGAGTTCCTCGTAACTCTCGCTTCGGTTGTGACGATCGCGATTGCGACGGTTCCCTTCGAGTGGAGCCTCGCGATGGCGTACTTCTACTGGTACGCGCCGTTCGGAACATTGCCGCGAGTGCTGTTGCTCGGGTAACCGTTGCGCAGATCGACTCTGTTGCCGCTCGACGGTTCGGCCGTTACGGCAGTAGCGGAGAACCACGCCCGTGGATCAAGACTCGCTCTCATGACGCCCACCGACACGCCGAAGGACTCCGTCGAGTCCGTGATCATCCCGCCCACGAAGGATCTCGGTGACAACTTCGTCGTGAAGCGAGCGCTCCCCGCTCGCCACCGCCGCATGGTCGGTCCGTTCGTGTTCTTCGATCAGATGGGCCCGGCGCACTTCGATGAAGGCCGCGGGCTGGATGTTCGCCCTCATCCGCACATCGGGCTCGCCACGGTGACGTACGTCTTCGAGGGGGAGATCCTTCACCGCGACAGCCTCGGGAGCGTGCAACCGATCCGTCCGGGCGAAGTGAACTGGATGATCGCGGGGCGGGGGATTTCGCACTCGGAGCGCACTCCGCCGGCGGTTCGGAAGAGCGAGAGCAAGCTCTCCGGGATCCAGGTCTGGGTCGGCTTGCCGAAGAAGGACGAGGAGGTCGCTCCTGCGTTCTCACATCACAGCGCGGAGGAGCTCCCGGTCATCGAAGGCGAGGGGAAGCGGCTGCGCGTGATCGCCGGGAATCTCATGGGGAAACGGTCTCCCGTTCGCGTGCTGTCGGAGATGTTCTATGCGGATCTGATCCTCGATTCGTCTGCGCGGATCTCACTCGAGCCCGAGCACGAGGAGCGCGCGATCTATCCGGTCGAAGGATCGATCGAGATTGACGGCGTGGAGTTCGAGGCAGGCCAGTTGATCATCCTTCGCCCGGGGATGCAGGTCGTGATCTCGGCGCCGCGGACGAACGCTCGAGCGCTCTTGGTCGGCGGCGCGGCGATGGATGGTCCTCGGCACGTGTACTGGAACTTCGTCTCCAGCGATCGCGATCGGATTGAACAGGCGAAGCACGAGTGGCGGGAACGCACGTTCCCTCAGGTCCCCGGAGAGACGGAGTTCATCCCGCTTCCAGAGGATCCTCCTCCCGTTCGGTACCCGTAGTTCGCTACGCCCACGCCTCCACGAACACTTCCGCTCTCGCGACCGGCCACCAGATCGGTCCCGGAGCGATGTTCGACGCGGCGAAGCCTGCGTCTCTGCAGAGCTGACGCCACTCTTCCAGCGTGTACGTTCCGACCTCGGCGAGGCCAAAGACTCTCTTCTCGACGAGCTCAATCGCCGCTCTTCCGAACACCGAATCCTTCCTCGGATCCACGAGGACGAGCTGGCCGCCCTTCTTCAGCACCCGGCGCATCTCCTTCAGCGAGCTGAGCCGCTCCGGATAATGGTGGAACGAGTTCGTGCAGACGATGCGATCGAACGCTCCATCTCGAAACGGCAGCCGTCCGGCGTCGCCTCTCGCGAGCCGCCCCTGCACGACGACTCGGCCCTTCGCCTGGGTCAGCATCCCTTCCGAGTAATCGAGCCCCACCGCCTTCGCCCCCTGCGCGCCCACCTGCCGCATGCCGTCACCGGGGCCGCAGCCGAGATCCAGCACCAGCTCCCCGCCCTTGAGGTTCAGCCTCCGGATCGCTTCCTTCTGCACCCTCGCGAGCGCCCGTCCGAACGGCGTCAGCCGATACCAGTGACTCCACACGTCGAAGAAGACGCCGTGCTTGTGAAGCGGATCGGTTTCCATGTCGTTTGAAACTCCAGCAAATCCGGTCGGATGGGAAGGGCGTTCTACACGGTTGACAAGAGACCAGCGCGCCTCAGTGAAGGACGTATAGTGCGCGCCGTTTTCAGGGCTTTCTGATCCGCTCGTCGCATGGAGGCGAAAAAGAAACGATGGGTCTTTTCGATTCGATCAAGGGTGAGGCGCAGCGAAACTTCATCGCTCGCCCGGACACGGCGAAGAACGACATCATCTACAAGTACCCGGAGACGAACGTCCGGATGATGACGCAGCTCACCGTGTTCGCGGATGAGATTGCGCTCTTCGTGAAGGACGGTCAGATCGTCGGCAAGCTCGGGCCGGGCCGCCACACGCTGGACACGAACAACGTCCCGTTCCTGTCTTCGCTGCTCGAGAAGTTCACCGGCGGCAACCTCTTCATCTCCGAGATCTTCTTCGTCAGCACGCGCGAGTTCGCGGGCCTGAAGTTCGGTGGCCCGATCGGCGATGTGCGTGATCCGGAGACCGGCCTCGGCATCGGCACCATGGTCTACGGCGACTTCTCGATCCGCGTGCAGGACGCGGAGAAGCTGGTCATCGGCCTCGTCGGCACGGGTCAGACCTCGAACGAGCAGTTCGTGGGCTGGTTCAAGAACCAGGTGCTGAAGGTCATCCGCGATCGCACCGCGGAGCTGCTCGTGAAGAAGAAGTGGGCGCTGCTGGATGTGACGTCCGGCGCGTACACCGAAGAGATCGAGCAGGAAGTGATCGCCGGCGTGAAGCCGCACGTGGACAGCTACGGCATCCAGGTGATCCGGCTCGGCAACTTCACGATCTCGATCAAGGAAGAGGACGAGGCGACGCTCAAGAAGCTGGGCAAGGACGTGGCCTACAGCAAGCTCGCGGGCGGCTTCGGTAACTACGCGCAGGGGCAGGCGATGCTCGGCGCGGCGGAGGGCATGGCCAAGGGCGGCGGCGGATCCGATGGCGCGCTGCAGGGCATGGGCATGGGCATGGGGTTCGGCATGGCCAACATGTTCGCGAACCAGCAGCAGCAGAAGCAGCAGGGTGGCGGCGGTGGTGGTGGTGGCGGCGCTCCGCAGGGTGGCGCTCCGCAGGCCGCGGCCGGTCAGGTGTTCTGCACCAAGTGCGGTCAGCCGGGCTCGGGCAAGTTCTGCGCGAACTGCGGAAACGCGCTCCCGGTGGCCGGTCCGAAGAAGTGCGTGGACTGCGGCACGGACCTGACGCCGGGCGCGAAGTTCTGCGGCAACTGCGGCAAGCAGTCGGCGTAAAGCGCGATTGAAGTTCCCGGAAGCGCCGGTTCGCCACTTGGGGGACCGGCGCTTCGTCGTTAGGGCGTGCAGCCCGTCTCGACGGCGCCGATGTCGAGGCCGTCACCGCACGCCGCTCGAGCGGAGCTGGACGTCGCTGCGTCGATCGCGCTCGCCGCCGGAGCAAACGTGTCCGCATTGGCGAGCGGTCCCGCCGCGACATTCGAGCCACTGTCGCCCACCGAGACCAGCCAATCGGTGATCGCCGCGCCGCCGATAGTGGCGCCTGACTCGAAGAGGTTTGTCTGGCTCACGAGCCCCGGCGCATTCGGCCCTATCTCGAGCGGCTTCCCCGCGAGGATGTTGTTTCTCAGCGTGAGCCCGTCGGTTGGACCGTTGACGCCGCCGCCGATGTGGAGCGCCGAGACCTGCGCGCCGAGGATCGTGTTGTTCTCCACCACCGGGTGATCCGCGTTCTCGATCCAGATCCCCACGCCCTCGCGGTTGATGCCGTCGGTTCCGGGGCCGCTGGAGATTCCACGCATCCGGTTGCCGCGGATGACGACGTTCGCCGGCATCGGCCCCACTCGGTTGCCGCCCAGCGCCAGTGCCTTGCCCACGTTCTCGAACAGGTTGTTCTCCACCAGCACGTTGCTCGCGGACATGTGAATGACAGCGGATGCGCCGCCTCCCGTCGCGAAGTCGTGAACGTGGTTGTTGCGGATGACGACGTTGGTGCACGTCTTGATGTCGAAGGCCTGCTCGAAGCTGCCCGCGAGATCGTTGTCCTCGAGCGTGACGCCGTCAGCGGGCGCGAAGTTGCCGTAGGGCTCGGGTCCTTCGCACTGGAAGTCGTCGCCCGAGTTTCCCGAGATCATGTTGCCGCGGATGACCGTGTTCTTCGTGGTCCACTCCACGTGCACGCCGTGCGCATCCACCATCGGCGCCTTGAAGATGTCGAAGATCTGGTTCTTCTCGATCGTGACGTCGCTCGCGTGGCTCCAGACGTTGATGCCCTGCGTGCCGGTGCCGTGATGGACCGAGCTGTTGCGGAGCGTGCTGCCGGAGGCGTCGCGGTAGAAGCCCACGCCGTCCGCGGTCTGGCCTTCGATGTCCACCTCGAAGCCGTCGATGATCCAGTGCGAGTGCCCGACGAGCACCATCGTCGAGTGCCCCGCCGGAACGATCTTCGGCATGCCCTCTCCCTGCAGCAGGATGGGCTCGGCCGCGGTGCCGTCCTTGCCGTTGGTGTCGATGTTCACGTCCTCGCGGTAGGTGCCCGCTTTGACGGTGATGCGATCGCCGGGGCCCGCTGCGGCGATGCCCTTGTTGATCGTCTGGAACGGCTGCGCGGAGCTGCCGGGCGCGGAATCGGAGCCTGAGTTGGAGACGTACCACTCGTGCGCGAAGAGCGGCTTCGGCGTCGGCGGAATTGCATCGGCGGGAGGCGTGCTACCGGGCTGGCCGTTGCCGACCACCGGGGTGCGTGCGTTCTCAGCAGGCGGCGTGTCCTGGGTGACGGCGGGTGCGGAGGGCGAGGCGGATGGTGCGCTCGACTGCTGAGCGGTGCTGGTCTTTCCCCCGTTGCTGCAGGCAGCGAAGAGCGCGATGGCGCTCGCGGTCACGGCCAGTCTCGACAGATTCATCCGTTGTCCTTTCGGGCAACACGACGCCGCATGGGCCGCCGCAGGTGAGGGGGCCAAACCCGGCGGCGCGAGTCGCGATTCCGCACATCCGTACGGAGCAGGCGGGGAGGTGGACGCACCCGCGCTGCTCAGTTCAGCGCGAACAGCAGCAGTCCGACCAGTTCAGCGCGCCCGTCGTCTTGCGGCGATCAGCGCGAAGAGCACCAGGCCGACCAGCGGCAGAGACGCAGCGGAGTCGCAGTCGCACCCGACGTGGTTCTGCGCGCGCGCTCCTCGCAGGACTTCGCCTGCATCCAGGTCACCCGCGTCCAATGCACCCGCATCCGCGACGCCGCCGTCCTCGCCCGCATCGAGGCCCCCGTCGAAGAGACCGCCGTCGAGGCCGCCGTCTGCGAGACCTGCGTCCGCGCCGCCGTCAGCGCTGCCGCCGTCCGTGCCTCCGTCGAGGCTTCCCGCGGGGACGATGTCGAACGCGGGCGACCGCGGAAAAAAGTCGAAGCTGCCCACCGGGATCGTCGTGGTGCCGGTGCTGCTTCCCTTGACGTAGATGGGAACCGAGCTCGTGCCTCCCGGGATCGTGATCTGCGAGGCCACCGGCATCGTGCACGCCGGATCCGTGTAGATCGCCGCAATGGAGGGCGCGGAGATGAAGATGGGCTCGTCCTTCGGGGCCGGCGCGGCGAACCCTCGCGAGTCCTGCAACTGGACTTTTCCGGCCGTGCAAACCCCAACCTCAATCTGCGTCGGCATCAGCACCCAGATGAGGCTCGCGGGCGGGTACGTCGTCACGCGGAACTGGTCGAAGTCGATGGTCCCGACGAACGACCGCTCCACCGACGCCGGCTCGCCGAGGTTAAAGCCGGTGATGAGCATTCCGGTCAGATCGATGTTCGTCTGCTGCGCGCACTGAACCGCGTTCACCCAGAAGGTCCGCGTCGCGTTCGCGGTGCCCACTCCGGTGATCCCCAGCTCGACGAGGTTCCACGACGTCGGGGCGATGCCCACGGAGCAGTTGCTGCTCAGCAGATTTCCGTTCTTGTCGTGGCCGGAGAGCCTGAACGGGTTGTCGTAGCTCAGCGAAAGCGGCGCGAGCCCGGTGCTCGAGGTCGCCTCGAAGATGAACTCGTTCGAGCTCACCGGCGGCGCGGGCGTGAACGCCACCCAACCGCGGAAGTAGAGGTCTCCGCTGTTTCCCTCGAGATATGCGCTCACCTGAGCCTCGAGCCCCGCGGTCCCCGAGCCCGTGTTGTCCACGATCCGCAGACCGCCATCACCGGAGAAATGATCCGCCGCCGCGACTGAGGCCACCGTGTTCCCCGGCGCGACCGACACCGCGTGCCACGGCCCGGGCGGTGAATCCGTCGTGAGGAGCGTGCCGTCGAAGTCGGAGGAGAAGATGTCTCCGATGAAGCCTATCTGCGTGGTCGTGGTCGCATAGAGCGGCGCGCTGAGCGACACCGTCTGAAACCCGAGCGCGGTGTCGCGGTACACGAACGGCGCCTGGCTCTGGCCGTTCTGAATCGTTACCTGCGTCAAGGTCCAGCCGGTCGCGCGATTGGGAGCGTCGTTGAACTGGCCGGTGGGCGAGCTGGAGCTCAGCGAGACCGTGAGCGTTCCGGCCGTCGTCGGCACTCCGCCGGTCTGGCGCTCTACATAGAGCTGCGGAGTGGAGAGGCCCTGGCCGCTGAAGAGCTGCTGACCGCGCACCACGAGCGTGTTCTGCGCGAACGCCGCGGCCGGAAGGAGAATCACGCAGAGGACGGAGCACAGCCGCATGGAGGTGCGCATCATGTCCCGCCTGCTCCCTTCGTGGACTGGCGAGTGGGCTCGGTGTACGCGTTCGGCCCACCCACAGGGCCGTCCATCCGATTGATCTCGCGGTGTTTTGGACCTAACACCGCGCAATGCTGCCCAGTCGGAAAATTCTCCCCGTCCTGGCGTTCGTTGTGGTCGTCGGTGCCTGTTCTCAGTCCGATGAGCTGAACCCTTCGGACCTCGGCTCTTCGAACGCGGCGCTCTTCTCCAACGGCGGGTTCGAGAGCGGCGACTTCACCTCGTGGACGAAGACCACCGAGCTCAACAACACCGGGCTCGCTGCGGTCCCTCCGACTTCCGTCGCGCAGCTTCAGCTCAGCGCGGGCGGCACGGACTTCACGTTCACTCGCACCAACGCGGTCCCTGAGTCGCAGCTCCCTCCCGGGCTCGCCAATGGCGTGGGCGTTCCGAAGTGGCCGAAGTTCGGTACCACGAGCACGGTGATCAACGAGTACGGCACGAACGTCCCGGCCGGAAAGACGTACCACCAGGGCTCGAACAACAACGTCAACTCGATCAAGCAGACGCTGGTTCCGACGTATCAGGATCTCGATCCGTCCGACGGCAAGCTGCACATCCGGTTCGTGCTCGCGCCCGAGCTCGAAGCCGCCGGCCACGTCCCCGCTCAGCAGCCTTACTTCTTCGTCGTCGTGCGGAACATGACCGCGCCGCGCAACGGAGAGATCTACACGAGCTTCAACTTCGCCAATCAGTCGGGCGTGCCGTGGAGCAGCCAGGGCGTGGGCGCGGCGGCGCTGCTCTACACCGACTGGCAGATGTTCGACATCATCCCCGATGACGACAAGTTCTTCGTCGGCGACACGCTCGAGGTCGAGGTCTACGCGTCGGGATGTCAGCCCGGCGGGCACTCGGGATCGGTCTACGTCGACGGCTTCGGCGAGAAGTTCCCCGGCCTGTCCATCTCCAAGACCGCGCCGAGCAGCACCAACATCGATCAGGACATCACGTACACGTTCACGGTGCAGAACAACACCTCGGGCGTCGCGGCGAACGTCGTCGCGGACGAGGTGCTCCCGGACAACACGACCTTCGTCTCGATCAACGCGCCCGGCGCGACCTGCACCACTCCGGCAGTGGGCGCGAACGGAACGGTCAACTGCACCTACGGCTGGATGAACCCCGGCGCGAGCGCGACGTTCACCGTCACGGTCCACAACAACACGCCGGTCTACACGGGCACGGTGACGGGCGCGACGGCGGCTCGGGTCGATGACACGAACCCTCCCGGCTACACCGCGAATCAGTACCAGGGCTACACGGTCTACCTCACCGCCGGACAGGGGATTGGCCAGCAGCGCGTCATCACCACCAACACGGCGACGCGTCTCAACATCACGCCGAACTGGACGACGACGCCGAACACGACGACGCAGTACAAGATTCTGAATCCGCCGCTCGTGAAGAGCACCGCCACCGCGGGCACGCCGACGACGCTCACCGACACCACTCAGAACTGGGTTTCGAATCAGTGGCTCGGGCGAACGGTCACGATTCTGTCCGGCACCGGCGCGAATCAGCAGGCGACGGTCACCAGCAATACGGCGACGCAGCTCACGGTCACCCCTGCGTGGACCGCGCCCGCTGTCGGCAGCGTCTACGCGATCACCCAGCCGGTCACGAGCGTCATCAACGGCAACTACGGCGTGCGCGGCAGCTCCATCGCTCGGCTTCTGGGCGCAAAGCGCGAGACGAAGCTCACCACTGGCGTCGTCTACACGGACTTGAAGATCAGCGTGACGGACGGCGTGCCTTCGACCACCTGGGGCGCCCCGCTCACGTACACGATCGTCGTGACCAACAACGGCCCGTCCGTCGCCAACGGCGCGGCGGTGAAGGACAGCTTCCCTCCGGAGCTCGGGACGCCGAGCTGGACCTGCGCGGGCTCGGGCGGCGGCGTGTGCGGCGCGGCCTCCGGCAGCGGCAACATCAACACCACAGCGAACCTCCCGGTCGGCGCCTCCGTCACGTACACGGTGAACGCGACCGTCATCGCGGGCAGCGGCAACGGGACCATCAACAACATCGCGACCGTGACGGCTCCGGCGACGGTGACCGAGCAGTTCGCGAGCGACAACTCGGACTCGGATCAGGACTCGATCAGCGGCACGCTCTTTCTGCTCACCGCGAACAAGAACCCGGCTGGCAGCGGGCAGGGCAGCATCACCTCGTCGCCGGCGGCGATCAGCTGCGGCCCGGGCTGCACCGGTGCGAGCGCGCAGTTCGCAACCGGCACGGCGGTCACGCTCACGGCGGTCGCGGTGCCGAACAACCTGTTCCTCGGCTGGTCGGGCGCGTGCAGCGGAACGTCCTCCACGTGCACGGTGACGATGACGCAGGCGCAGACGGTCACGGCGACGTTCACCACGTGCGGCAACTCGACGCTCGAGGCGGGCGAGGGCTGCGACGACGGAAACTTCAACAACGGCGATGGCTGCGACAGCTCGTGCAAGATCGAGACGGGCATCGCGTGCAATGCGAACCCCTCGGGCTCCACGGGCAGCTCCTCCTGCGCGAGCGGCATCTGCGACTCGACCTCCGGCGCACCTGGGGTGTGCGAGGCGGCGAACAGGTGCGGTAACTCGGTGCTGGAGACGGGCGAGGGCTGCGACGACGGCAACGTGACGTCCGGCGATGGCTGCAACGCGAGCTGCAAGATCGAAACGTCTCGCGCGTGCAACGCGAACAGCGCGGGCGTGACGGGAAGCTCCTCCTGCGCGAGCAACATCTGCGACACGACTTCGGGCGCACCGGGAACGTGCGAGGCGGCGAACAGCTGCGGCAACTCGGTGCTCGAATCCGGCGAAGGCTGCGACGACGGCAATGTGACGTCGGGTGATGGCTGCAACTCGAGCTGCAAGATCGAGACGTCGCGCGCGTGCAACGCGAACAGCTCCGGCGCGACCGGCAGCGCGTCCTGCGCGAGC
>JBJMQN010000385.1:0-4292 GCA_045802665.1 Myxococcaceae bacterium
CGCGCTTCGGCCCACTGCAATGGTGGGACGGCCCTCGCCAAAGAGGTCGTGGACGACTTCGTTGGAATCCTCCACCGTCTTTTCTTCGATCGGGGCGATGCCCCTGAAGCTCACCATCCCCGCCCCGTCACCGCTGGCCCAGCTGTTCAGCCCGTCGGGAGACATGAAGGTTCCGTAGATCGAATTCAGGCCCGAGCTCGCGAGCTCGAAAGTTCCGCCGTCTTTGAAGAAGCCTCGAACCTCGCTCTCCGTCCCGCCGAGCACGACGTCGTCGAAGTTGGAGCCGCCTTCGATCCGGTTCCAGTCCCCCGGGAAGCTGGTCGACTTGTCCTCGCAGGCATCGTTCACGCAGCGGGCGATGTAGCCTCCCGCGGCCGCGACCCAATAGCGGTTGCCCGTCGCCGGGGTCCAAACCGCTCGGAGGAAGTAGGGACTGGAGTCCGCTCGATCGACGCAGAGGTCGAGGCCCGCGTCACACGGGGGCGCGCCCGCATCGGGAGTGGAGCCGTCGGCTCCCGGGGGCGTTCCAGAATCAACGGGCGTGGCTGCATCGACAGCCGGGGCGGCGCAGTGACCGCCGTCGAGGCACCGGTCCAGCTCGCCCTGAAAATCGTGACAGGCGGAGAGAAGCGCCACGGAAGCGATCACCGCCAGCGACATCGCTGAGGCACGAGAAGCGGCTCTGGCCCTCATCATCAGAAGCTCCCCGCGAGCGCGATCGAACGTCCATCCGTGGCCAGCGACAGGCGCTGCTCCGGCTCGCCGCCCACGAGGTACATCACCGCCGCGCCCAGCACGAGCGCACCACCGGCCGACAGGCACACGCGCGAGATGTTCTGCTGCGATTGCCCATCGCGCGCCGCGGTTTGCGCGTCAGAGGGCTGCGTCGCGTGGCTCAAGGTGCTCCAGTTCTGCTCTGACTTGAAGAGGAAGAGGGTGCCCACGCTCGCCGTGGCGATCCCCGCGACGAGCGGAATCCACGCGTACTTTCGAACCGAGCCCCTCGCCGAGGTCCGTGCGCCCACCATCGGTCTGGGAGGCGAGAGCGTCATGTGCAGCTCGCCCGCCGCGACCTTCACGAGCTCCAGCGACGCCCGGTCGATCCCATCCAGCAGCGCCTCGTCACCGTCCACGCGAAAGCTCTGCGTCGCCAGCCGATGGCCGTCAGACGTCTTCACGATCTTCAAGTTCACCTGGTAGCGGCCGGCGGCAATTTTCGCGATGTCGCCGCTCGCGAGCGCATCCACGCCGAGCGCGGACGCGATCTCCGCCACGCAGCTCGTGCCCTCGTCACACCCGAGCAGCATCCGCTGCCGCTCCATGCCGATCGCCGCCGCGACATCGCGCGAGGAAGTGACCGTCGCCCCCGCCGCCGCCAACGCCTGCGCGAAATGATCGGAGAGAAATTCGGTCTTCTTCTCGTCCACTTCGACGCCGGTGAGGTTCAGCGTCGCAACGCGGAATTGAGCTGCTGACGCGACGGAGCACCACAGGACGAGACAGACGAGCACGCGCATTCGCCGCCACCATACGCGACACGATCGTCCATCGTTCAGGCGATCAGCGGAGGCGGAGGCGGAGGCTGCGCCAGAGCGGTGCGGAGCTGCAGACTCAACAGCGGTCCTACGTCCCCGGCGTCAGCACGAGCACAGTCACCGGATCCACATCCTTGGTGACGCGAACATAGAGCGCGCCCTTCTTCCCCAGCGTCAGCGTCGTGGTGAGCAGCTTCGGAACTTCCACCAGCACCTTCGCGGTGTCTTCCTTCAGCTCCAGAAGCCGCACGATCGCGTTCATGTTCGGCGCGAGCTTCACGGTCTGCGGCTTGTCCTTTGCGAGCACGAGCTTCTGCTCGGACGTCCGCTTGAACGACGTGTACGCCGCCGTCTCGCCGTTCTTCTTGAACTCGTTGCGCATCGTGGCGAGCGCGGGCGGCTGCACTTCATTGCCCTGCTTCGACACCTGCACGACCTCCGCGGTCACCGAGACCTGAGGATCCGCCGCGAACGCCGGGCTCGCGCCGAGAACCCCTGCCAGCACTGCCGCGGAGAAAAACCTCACAGCGCCCCTCCGGTATCGTTGCTGGTGCCGCCGTCAGCGCTCCCCTTCACAGGGACAGCGCCCACGTCCATCGGCGCCTCGTCGTTGCGCGAGTCCATGCTCCGGTCCGGATCATTCTGCGCGGGATGATCCACGAGCCAGATGATCGCCGAGCCCTGGTCCTGGTCCATCACCACCGGCTGAACGTGCGCGCTCTGGTCCGTCTTCACCGACTGCACCGCGAACTGATCCGCCGCGTAGCCCGCCGAGCTCTGCTCGGGCCGCATCACCACCGTGCCGACGACGAGCAGCAGGGCCGCCGCCACCGCGAAGCCGGAGATGAGCGTGCCGCGCTGATACTGGAACATCTCGGAGAGGCTCAGCTTGAGCCGCTCCATCACGGGCAGCTTCTGCGGCGTCAGCTGCGCCATCACCTTCTGCGAGAAGTTGCTCCAGTCCACTTCGTCTGCGGCCATCTCGAGGCCGACGCGGACGAGCCCGGACTCCGCTCGCAGATCAGCGACGCGGCCCGCGCAGTCTTTGCAGTTGTGGATGTGCTGCTCCACGGCCTGGCGGTCGGCCGGGGGGAGCTCTCCGTCGATGAACGCGGAGAGCAGGGGGATGAAGCTCTGGCAGGCGGAGTCTTTGGCCATGGTCGTGTCGCACCTTCACAACGGCAGACGCGAAATGTTTCTGTTTATTCGCGCCCGATCACTCATTGCCCACGCCGCTCTTCGATTCGTCCAACTCCAGGTATTCGCTGAGGATTTTTTGCACCTTGGCGCGCGCGTGAAAGAGCCGGCTCATCACCGTGCCCTTCGGAATTTCGAGCACTTTCGCCAGATCCTCGTACGACAGCCCCTCCACTTCGCGCATCAGCAGGATCATCCGGTGCTTCTCCGGCACCTGCGCGAGCGCCTCCTGAATCTTGTCCGCCAGCTCTTTGCGCAGCGCGCTCTTCTGGGGGTTCGTCCCCAGGCGGCTCCCCAGCGCGCCGATGTTCGCCTCGGCGGTGTCCATCTCCATCGTCTCGTCGAACTCCACCTGCTCGCGCATCCCGCCGCCCTGCCGCTTGCGGAGCACGTCGATGCAGATGTTCGAGGTGATGCGGTACAGCCACGTGTAGAACGACGAGTCGCCCTTGAAGTGGTCGAGGTACTTGTAGACTTTGACGAACGCTTCCTGCGTCACGTCCATCGCGTCTTCCTTGTCCTTCAGCATTCCCAGCGCGACGGCGTAGATTTTTTTCTGGTAGCGCTCGACGAGCAGGCGAAACGCGCGCTGATCCCCGCTGCGGACGCGTTTGACGAGGCTGAGATCGTCGATGGCCAAGGCGGCCCGGCACACTAGAGAGGGAACCCCCAGCCGTCCAGAGAAGTGAGAGGCGCGGCGACGATGTGCGCCCTGTGCGTTCGCACCGGGTGGAGTTCCACTGTTCACGGTCGGCGACAGAGGGCTACGCTCGGCGTTCCTCCACCGCTCTCCCGGCGAGGCTCATGCGGATTTTCTCGAACGGACGGCTGCCGGTTCTGGCAGTCGCGCTCGCGACACTGGTCGGTTGTTCACAGGACGCGCGGCTCTCGTCAGCGTTGCTGGTCAACGTGACCGTGGACTCGTCGAGCCAGGCGCAGTGCGTCCGCGTGCTGGTGCGCCCCACGACCGGCGCGGAGCAGGACACCGACGGCCTCGCACGCAAAGACGAGCTGCGCGTCGCGGTCTATCGCGGCGAGGGCTGGAGCAACGACGTCACCGTGCTCGCTCGGGGGTATGTGGACTGCGGCAAGCCGGTGGACCAGTTCATCGAAGAGTCCGCGCCGAAAGCGGCGAGCTTCCCGGGGAGCGGCACCGAGCTCGTGTCGCTCGTGCTGAAGGCCGCTGAGGATGTGGATCACGACGGCTTCAAGTCGCCCGAGGACTGCGACGATCACGACGCGACGGTTCACCCCGGAGCGAACGAGCTCTGCACGGACACGGTGGACAAGAACTGCTCGGGCACGACGGGCTGCGCGGACCTGGCGTGCGTGGGGCCCTGCGGACAGAACGGGCAAGGCGCGTGCGTGCAGGGCGTGTGCAAGGCGACGACGGAGGTGGACTGCACCGACGGGCTCGACAACGACTCGGACTTCCTCACGGACTGCAATGATCCGGACTGCCGCGGCGTGAGCTGCAACGACGGCAGCGCCTGTACCTCCGGCGAGACCTGCCAGAGCAACGGCCAGTGCGGCGGGCCCACCTCCACCGTGAGCTGCAAC
>JBJMQN010000386.1:0-3887 GCA_045802665.1 Myxococcaceae bacterium
GGCTCGAGGTGGCGCGGCGAAACGCGCCGGAGCCCGAAAGGCTTCGCCGCGCCGCACTTCGGCAAAGGGCCGTTCAGGCCGCAAGACGCCAGCCCGCGCCGCTGCTGCGAAAAAGGGCGCCGGACGCAAAGGTGGCCGCACCCGGCGATGAGAGCGATCGAACGGGCCCCCGACGCGAAATGATCTCGGCTCGGTGGTGAGCTCGATGTTCGATCCGGACGCGAAGGTGTAGACGTCGCTCGCGCCGAAGATCGCGAAGCCGTTCGATGCGGCGAAGAAGGCGATGCGCGGCAAGCGTTCGACGATCTCTCTCGCTCTCCAGATCGGATAAAGGCTGCCGAGCTCGGGCACGGCGGACGCGAACCGTGATCTCGTTGCTGGACGCAGACGCGGGGTCAGGGAACGAAGATCGGCCTCACCGCCGTCGACAAGACCTGGCACGACGCCGGCCGGGTCTCACTCGTAGCTGTTCGTTACCGCCCGCCCACCCATCGACGCCGCGAGTGCCGCATCCACCAAACGAGGTATGGTAACTTTTGCACCGAAATGCACGCTGTTTTACGGCTTTGTCCGGAATTAGGGCGTCTTTTCGGTACAAAACTTACGACACCTCGCCGACTCACCGGATCCCATGAAGACGCCGACCGCGTCCCCGAGATTCTCGGTCGGGAGACGTCGATTCTGGGGTGGGCTGAGCCGGTCTCGCATCACCTGGCGGCGCATACGCATAGGAGTCGCGCGGGGGAAACCTGTACCGGCGAACGTCACTGGGTCGAACTGCCACGAGGTGCGTCCGCGGGCCAATTTCGCGGCCCGCCCGCTTCGTCGAGGTCGGACAGGTGAACGACTTCGAGCGGCTGCTCTGCGCTGATGCGCTTGCGCCTGTTCAGCTCATGCCGCGCTGGCGCGCTCTGGCCGATACGAGGTGACGGCACGTGAGAGACGCCTCTAACAAGCGGAGTAAGCCGTTGAGCCAGGGTCGCGCGTCGACCGGACCGCGGCGCGATACCCCACCTCGCGTCGCCCCACCCACCGCTGCCGCTCCCCACTCACAGCCGCGCCCTCAATGTGACACTCACCGTCGCCCCTGTTTGGCTTTTTGCCGCACTGCGGCATTCTCCGCCGCATGCAGCCCGCCTCCGCTCCGTCCATCCAGGTCCGCGATCTCCGCTTCAAGCTCGACGCCGTTCCCAAGCACTGGCACGGCGGCCGCCGTTCGGTGACGTTGTTCTTCGACAACCTGTCCGTCTTCTTCCCTCCAGGCGAACGGTTCTTCGTCGCCGCGGTGAAGGCGTTTCAGCAAAAAGTGACTGACGAGAAGCTCGCCGCCGACGTCGCTGCGTTCTGCGGACAGGAGGGCCATCACAGCCGCGAGCACGTCCGCTACAACAAGATGCTCGAGGAGCAGGGCTATCCCGCGCAGAAGCTCGAGAAGCGCGTGGCGAACCTGCTCAAGGTCGTCACCCGCCGCGCGTCGAAGTCACGGCAGCTCGCGGCCACCTGCGCGCTGGAACACTTCACTTCGCTGATGGGGACGCTGGTCCTCGAGAACCCGCGGACGCTGGAGGGTGCACACCCGGAGCTCGCGGCGCTGTGGCGCTGGCACGCGGCTGAGGAGAACGAGCACAAGTCCGTCGCGTTCGACGTGTTCAAGGCGATCGGCGGCAGCTACTTCCGGCGCGCGTTCGTGATGTTCACGACGACGATCGTGTTCTGGGCGATGGTCTTCGTGCAGCAGGTTGAGCTCATGCGCGCGGACGGAATCCTGTTCTCACCGCGCGAATGGTTCGCGCTCTTCCGCTTCCTGTTCCTCGAGCCGGGCGGGATGGCTGGGCTGTTCCGCCCATACCTCTCGTACTACCGGCCTTCGTTCCACCCGTCCGAGCACGACACGCGCGAGCTCGTGGAGCGCTGGGTTCAGGCGAGCTTGTAGTCCTTGAACTTCTCGCGCAGCTCGCGCTTCAGAATTTTTCCTGTCGCGCCCATCGGCAACGCGTCCACGAACTCGATCGCGTCCGGCATCCACCACTTGATGATCTTCGTCTCCAGGTGACGCAGGAGCTCCTCGCGCGTGAGCTCCTTGCCCGTCGCCTTCACCACGCAGAGCAGCGGCCGCTCCTGCCACTTCGGATGCGGCAGCCCAATCGCCGCGGCCTGTGCGACGGACGGATGGCTCATCGCCGCGTTCTCGAGATCGATGCTGCTTACCCATTCGCCGCCGGACTTGATGACGTCCTTGCTGCGATCGGTGATCTGCATGTAGCCGTCTGCGTCGATCGTCGCGATGTCGCCGGTGAAGAACCAGCCGTCCTGATGGAGCTCATCCACGTCGCGCTTGAAGTAGCTGCTCGCGACCCACGGTCCCTTGATCTGCAGGTGCCCCGGCGTCTTGCCGTCGTTCGGCACCACCGCGCCGTTGTCGTTCACGAGCCGCAGGTCCACACCGAAGATCGGCCGCCCCTGCTTCGCCTTGATCGCGAGCTGCTGTTCGTACGGAAGTCCCTCGTGCTTCGGCAGCATCACGTTCGCGGTGCCGAGCGGAGAGGTCTCCGTCATGCCCCACGCGTGCAGCACTCGCGCGCCGTGCTCCTTCTCGAAGGCTTCGATCATGCTCGGCGGACACGCGGAGCCGCCGATGGTGATCTTCTTCACCGTCGTGAGCTTCCGCCCCACCGAGCGCAGATGGTTCAAGAGGGCCATCCACACCGTCGGCACGCCGAGCAGCGTGGTCACGTTCTCGCTCTCGATGAGCTCGAGCAGGCTCTTGCCGTCCAGTCCCGGTCCCGGCAACACCAGCTTCGAGCCCACCATCGCCGCCGTATACGGCACGCCCCACGCGTTCACGTGGAACATGGGGACCACGGGCAACGTCGTGTCCTTCGCGGAGAGCGCCAGCGCATCCACCATCGCGCTCGCGTAGGAGTGCAGCACGGTGGAGCGGTGCGAGTAGAGGACGCCCTTCGGATTGCCGGACGTTCCGGACGTGTAACAGAGCGAGGATGCGGTGTTCTCGTCGAGCTGCGGCCAGGCGAACTCCGCGCTCTCGTCCGCGATCAGCGTTTCGTAGTCGCGTACGCCCGGTAACCCTTCGGGCAGATGCGCCTTGTCGGTCATCGCCACGTACGTCCGCAGCGCCGTCTTCTGCGAGGCGAGGTACTGCGCGAGCTTGAGGAACGTGGTGTCGAAGAACAGCGCGACGTCCTCGGCGTGATCGACCACGTACTTCAGCTGATCGAGCGGCAGCCGCGGATTGATCGTGTGCAGCACGGCGCCCATGCCGGAGACGGCGAAGTAGAGCTCGAGGTGCCGCTGCGTGTTCCACGCGATCGTCGCGACGCGGTCGCCGCGCTTGACGCCCATGCGAGTGAGCGCGTTCGCGAGCTTCTTCGCTCGGCGAGCGATCTCCGCCCAGCTCGCTCGGACGATGGGCCCTTCGACCGTGCGCGTGATCACTTCGACGGACGAGTGAAAGCGCGCCGCGAAGTCGATCTGCATCGAGATGAGCAGCGGCTGGTTCATCATCTGGCCGAGCATTCTTGTGTCTCCTTGAGCGAGCGGCGGACTGTGACAAGCGCGCGAAGTCTTGTCGACGTCCGGCAGTCCGGGCGTTAAAGCCAACGCCATGCGTGAGTACGCGATCTTTCTTCATTCGACCGGCACGGGCCCCTTCCTCTTCGACAAGCCGGCGCCGAAGGAGCTGTTCGGGAGCGTGACGAAGCTCGCGCCCACGAACCTCGGTTACCCGCCGCTGCCTTTGCTTCCGCGCGGCGAACACGTGACGGTGCTGAACGACGCGGAGCACGTCCTCCGATCCATCCCCGCGGATGCCGAACGCATTCACCTCTTCGCGCACTCGTACGGCGGCCTCATCGCGCAGAAGATCTGGA
>JBJMQN010000387.1:0-14578 GCA_045802665.1 Myxococcaceae bacterium
GCCACGGCCGCGGCGTCGGTCACCGCGAGGTCGGCGGGATCGCCGGAGAGCACGGCCCAGCGGAACGGCCCTTTGCCTTCGCAGAACAGCGGGCGGATGTAGGCCGGGACGAAGCCCGGGATCTCGAAGGCGTCGGCCACGCCGCCCAGCTTCGCGCCCGCTCGGAGGTTGTTGCCGTAGTCGAAGACGTGGCTGCCCGCCTTCTGCATGTCCAGCATCGCCTTCACGTGCAGCGCCATGGACGCGTTGGCCTTCTCCACGTAGCCCTTCGGATCGCTCTTTCGGAGCTTCGCGGCCTCCTCCAGCGAGTAGCCGCGCGGGACGTAGCCGTTCAGCGGATCGTGCGCCGAGGTTTGATCCGTCACGAGATCGAAATGCACGCCGCGCTTCACGAGCTCCGGGTAGACGTCCGCGCAGTTGCCGATCACCGCCACCGAGAGCGCCTTCTTTTTCTTCTTCGCGTCGAGGCACAGCTCCAGCGCGTGATCGAGGTTGTCCGCGACCACATCGAGATAGCGCGTCTCGACTCGCCGCTTCGCGCGCGTCACATCCACGTCCACGCCGAGGAACACCGCGCCGTTCATCGTCGCCGCGAGAGGCTGCGCGCCGCCCATGCCCCCGAGCCCACCCGAGAGCACCATCCGCCCCGCGAGATCCGCGGAGCCGAAGTGCGTGCGTCCCGCCTGCGCGAACGTCTCGTACGTGCCCTGCAGAATTCCCTGCGTGCCGATGTAGATCCACGAGCCCGCGGTCATCTGCCCGTACATCATGAGCCCGCGCTTCTCGAGCTCGTGGAAGTGATCCCACGTCGCCCACTTGCCCACGAGGTTCGAGTTGGCGATCAGCACGCGCGGCGCGTCCTTGTGCGTGCGGAAGATCCCCACCGGCTTTCCGGACTGAACGAGCAGCGTCTCTTCATCCGTGAGCGTCTTCAAAGAAGCCACGATGCGATCGAAGCTCTCCCAGTCGCGCGCCGCTTTCCCCGTGCCGCCGTAGACGACCAGATCGTCCGGACGCTCCGCGACGTCGGGATCGAGGTTGTTCATCAGCATCCGCAGCGCCGCTTCCTGAACCCACCCTTTGCAGGAGAGCGTGGAGCCGCGAGGAGCACGAACGGGGCGAGGGGCAGAGGTCATGACGGGGCGGCGTTCTACCCCGAATCGAAGTCGGAATTCGTGATACGAGCCCCGGCCCATGCGGCAGATGGTGCTCGGCGCGATCGCGGCGTTCGCTCTGACAGTGATCGTGATCTCGTTTCTCTCCCCGAAGGCGAATCAGCCCAGCGTCACGCCTGACGCAGGCTTCGACGCCGGGGTGATCGCTCCGCAGGCCATCGCTCCCCCACGCGCGCACCTGCTGCTCAAGCCGCCGGGTTTCGTCTTACAGCCGCCCACCGGCGACTCGTTGCGCGTCAGCAATGGGGTGACGCCGCAACTTCACGGAATCGTTACGGACGCGGGCAAGTAGGAAGAGGTACGTCGGGGGAGGCGTTCTTCTGGCTGTCTGCCCTCCGTATTAAAGGAGTGGGTGGCCGCGCCTGTTTCCTCAAAGCACCTTTTGGTGGTGCCCGTCATGACGCCTTCCTCACCCGAAACCGAGCAGCCCGTACAGCCCGTCGCGCCGGTGGGTCCGCCGGATCTCGCTGCGCCGGAGCTCTACATCAACCGCGAGCTGTCGTGGCTCGCGTTCAATGCTCGCGTGCTGGAAGAGGCGCGCGACGTTCAGGTCCCGCTGTTGGAGCGGCTCAAGTTCCTCTGCATCGCCACCGCGAACCTCGACGAGTTCTTCATGGTCCGCGTCGCCGGCCTGAAGGAGCAGCTCTCCCAGCGCGTCACCGACACGCCGGCGGACGGGCTCACGCCGCTGCGCCAGCTGGAGGCGATCTCCACCGAATGCCACCGCCTCGTGACCGCCGTGTACGACTGCTTCAACCAGGAGCTCGTCCCGGAGCTCAAGAAGCACGGCATCTCGCTGGTCTCGATCACGGATCTCGGCAAGGAGCAGAAGAACCAGCTCCGCGGCTTCTTCCGCCGCGAGGTGATGCCGGTGCTCACGCCGCTCGCGGTGGATCCGGGGCATCCGTTTCCGCACTTGAAGAACAAGTCGCTGAACCTCGCGATCGCGTTCGATCGCACAGGGCCTGACGGAAAACCTCTCTGCGGCGTCGTGCAGGTGCCGTCCATGCTGGACCGCCTCGTGCCCGTCGCGAACCGGCAGGGCAACCGCGCCTTCGCGTTCCTGGAAGACGTGATCGCGATTTTCGTGGACGAGCTCTTCCCCGGCCTGAAGGCCACCGAGGTGATGCCGTTCCGCGTGACGCGAAACTGGGATCTCGAGCTCGACGACGAAGAGGCAGAGGACCTCCTCACCTTCATCCAGAAGGAGCTCCGCAAACGCGATCGCGGGCGCGCGGTCCGGCTGGAGCAGGGACGCGGCCGTCACCCGGCGACGCAGGCGATGCTGTTCCGGTCGCTCGGGATTCAGCAGGCGGACGTCTACAACATCGACGGTCCCATCAACCTCGCGGACCTGATGGGCCTCGCGACCTCGCTGCCCGCGCCGCCCGAGCTTCGCTTCCCCGCGTTCGAGCCGCCCGTGCAGCCGGGGCTCGACGAGGTGGATCTGTTTCAGCGGATCCGTGAGAAGGACATCCTCCTTCATCATCCGTACGAGAGCTTCAACACCGTCACGGACTTCATTCGCAGGGCGGCGGAGGATCCTCAGGTCCTCGCCATCAAGCAGACCCTCTACAGAACTTCGATCGACTCGCCGGTGATCAAGGCGCTGGTGAAGGCGGCGGAGCTCGGCAAGCAGGTGACGGTGATCGTCGAGCTGAAGGCGCGGTTCGACGAGGAGATCAACATCGGTTGGGCGCGCGCGCTGGAGGCCGCCGGCGTGCACGTGGTGTACGGGCTGATGGGGCTCAAGACCCACTGCAAGGTCGCGATGGTGGTGCGCCGCGAGCAGGGCCTGTTGCGGCGGTACATGCACCTGTCCACCGGCAACTACAACCCGAACACGGCCAAGATCTACACCGACCTTTCGCTGTTCACCTCGAACGATGACTTCGGCGACGACGCGTCCGCGCTGTTCAATCTCCTCACCGGTTACTCGAACCCGCCCGGCTTCAAGCACCTCATCACCGCGCCGATCGATCTCCATGACCGCGTGCTGGAGCTGATCGCCAAAGAGGGGGAGCTCGGGAGCAAGGGCCGCATCGTCGCGAAGATGAACTCGCTGGTCGACGCGGAGACGATCCGAGCGCTCTACAAAGCGAGCCAGGCCGGCGCGAAGATCGATCTCATCGTCCGGGGCATCTGCTGCCTGCGTCCCGGCATCCCCGGCATCAGCGAGAACATCCGCGTGCTCTCCGTCGTGGATCGCTTCCTCGAGCACAGCCGCATCTACGTCTTCGGCGACGGCGAACGCGAGCAGATGTTCGTGGCCTCCGCGGACTGGATGCCGCGAAACTTCATCCGCCGCGTCGAGGTGATGTTCCCGATCCTCGACGCCGACATCCGAAAGCGCATCCGCGACGAGATCCTCGACACGATGCTCAGGGACACGGTGAAGAACCGCCTGCTTCAGCCTGGCGGCGCTTACCGGCGGGTGATCCCGGAAGAAGGAAAGCCCGGGCTCCGCAGCCAGCAGCACTTCCTCGACGTGTCACTCACCGCAGCGCAGCAGGCCTCCAAGGACATGTCGCGCCACTTCATCGTGCGGAGATCGCGCGACATGAAGCCGGAGGAGAAGAAGCCCGCGGGGCCGACGCCGAAGGAAGAGAAGAGCGCGTAGGGGTCAGGTCCGCGCTTCCTCGCTCGCTTTCCGAGCGACTCGCTCCCCCTCGGGATCGTCCGCCAACCCAACTGTCCATTCACGGCGCTGCGACTTCGCGCCGCGCATGGCCAGCCTTCCGTCCGTGCCCGGTTTGTTCTGGGCCGAAGGGGAGGGACGACATGAAAGCATTCAAGTGGGTGGCGTGTGCGGCGGTGCTGGCTGCGGTGCCTGGGATGGCGAAGGGCACGATGGACAAGAGCGCCGACTCGAAGAGCACGAGCATGAAATCCGAGTCCAACGATCAGATGGCGCAGGGGCAGATGGCGCAGGGGCAGATGGCGCAGGGCGGCTCCGGCCAGATGAGCTTCAAGGACAAGGGCTCTACGAAGAGCCGCGATGCCATCGAGAAGCGCACCAAGGAGTACGAGCACGCGATGAACGCGCACGACGTCGACAAGATGGCGAGCATGTACACAGCGGACGCGACGGTGATGGGTCCGGACGGGAAGACGGCGACGGGCAAGGAGGAGATCCGCTCCATGCTGCAGCAGGACGCGCAGGGGCCGATGAAGGACGCGAAGTCGCAGTTCACCATCAGCTCCGTGCGCGAGCTCTCTCCGACGCTCGCGATCGTCGACATGGATCAGCACCTGGACGGCGCGCCGCAGGGGATGCCGCAGGACATGCACTCCACGGTGATCGTGAAGAAGCAGGGCGGGACGTGGATGGCGCAGGCGGTTCGATCGGCGGCGCCGATGCAGATGAATCAGGGCGTGGGCGGCTCCGGTGACATCCAGGAGACGCAGCCGGTGATCGAAGAGAACACCGGCGGCTCGGGCACGGCGACGCAGCCTTCTGACTCGAACATGCAGAAGACCTCGCCGGACGACATCACTCAGCCTCGCCACAGCCAGGATCAGATGACGCCGGGCGGCGCGCAGGACGAGAAGCACCAGCAGTAGATGCAGCAGGGCTGTCGACTGGCGCGCGCGGTTTGCGCTCTCTTGCCGTGCGCGTCAGTCGATTGCTTTCAGAATCTCTTCCGCGGCGCGAAGCCCTGTGTCGAACGCGCCGTCCACTGTCCCCTCACGCCCCTCGAGGTTCGTCGCTTCCCCCGCGAAGAACAGCGTTCCCTCCACCGGCTGCGCGAGCACGCGCGGCGCATCCAGCGCACCCACCGGCACGTAGATGTATCCGCCGCGCACGTAGCGCTCCGCCTGCCAGTCCGCGATGACGTGCCCGCGCACCCAGCTCGCGAGCTTCTCCACAGGGACCTTGAACGCGGCGCTCAGAGACGTGAGCGCGGCGGCGAACCTGTGCGCGTCGCTCATCTTCGCGAGGCGATCTCCCGCGGGCCCGGCTGCCCAGCCCATCAGCAGAGGTGCCGAGAACGGACGCAGCGACCACCACGTGGGCCAGACTTCGTTCTGCGCGTGAATGAAGCCGAAGTGTCGGCCTGCGGCGCGGATCTCGCGGGGGACACCTTTCTCCAGCCAGAACGGCCTGTCGAACGTGAGCGCGACCTTGAAGATCGGCCCCATCCGAAGCGCGTTCCAGGCGTGGGCCTTGTCGCGCAGAGGAGGGGAGAAGCGCAGCTCGCGCGCCTGAAGCGCTCCAACGGACGCTGTCACCAGCACCGCCTTCGAATGGAAACGGAATCGCGCGCCGGTGGGACCCGTGGCGTGCGCGACGGCCCGGCCACGCCGCCAGCTGACCACCTCCACCGGTGTGTCGAGCCGCACCGCATGCCCGAGCTCCTCCGCGATCCTCCAGAGGAAGCCGTCGTACCCGTGCATCACGCGGTGAATCCGCTCGCCGTCGATCTTCGCGCTGGCCTGCTCGGCGTGGGCGAGGGAGGCGACGCTGACCTCGGAGGCGCGCGCTCCGTAGAAGCCTTCGACGTAGTGCTGCAGCATCTCCATCGTCGGCTTCGGCAGCTTCACTTCGCGGAAGTACTTCGCCGCGGTGCGATCCTCGGGGCCTGCATCAGCGAGCTTTCCCAGCGCCTCCTCGAACGTCTCGTCCGCCGGCTTCACTTTGCCGCCGCCGCGCAGTTGCAGGTGCTCGCCCTTGATCTCCCGGACCTTCGCTCGCGCTGATTTCAATTCCTTGAGGAGCCGCTTCGGACGGCCGTGGACGAACTCCGCGCCGAGCTCGACCGGGATCCCGAGCGGCCTGTGAATCGATGTGTGCACGCGCCCGCCGACCCGCCCCATCGCGTCCAGCACGAGGACGCGCAGCCCCTTGCGGACGAGCTCCCGGGCCGCTGCCAGTCCCGCCGCGCCCGCGCCAATCACCAGCACGTCACATCGTTCACTGTGCTCCACAAGCCCTTCCGTTCCGGTGCTGTCAGAGAGGCTTCGGCGCTTTCTCCGCCGCCGTGCCCGTGCTAACTGCCGCAGCTTCCGCAGAGCGAAGCAATCGCTCAAAGAGGAAGCCGATGAGCCGCAGACAGATCCGGGTGGTGGGCGCGATGGTGGAGAAGCCGGGAGGCCGCTACCTCATCACGCAGCGCCCGAAGACCTCCTCGTTGCCACTGCTCTGGGAGTTCCCCGGTGGCCGCGTGCAGGAGGGCGAGAGCGATGAACAGGCGCTCGCCCGCGAGCTGAAGGAAGACCTCGGCATCTTCGTGCAGGTGGGCGCGATGGCGATGCACGTCCATCACGCGTACCCGAACTACGACATCGACTTCCGCGTCTTCCACTGCATGCTCGCCTCGCCCGAAGAGGACATCGCGCACGTGCGAGTGAACGATCACCGCTGGGTCACGCTCGCGGAGATGGCGAACTACAAGTTCCCCGACGCGGACGCGCGCACGATTGAAAAGCTGCTCGACCTGGACAACTGACGCCCCATGACCGTTCGGCTCGCCTCGACCTTGCTGCTGCTCCTCGCGGTGGGCTGCACGAAGCCGCCGCTTCAGACGGGAAGGCCGGACACCGGCGACAACACCGGAGCCGGAACAGGCGGAACGGACAGCGGCTCCGGCACCGACAGCGGGACGACAGAGCAGTCGTCACTCTGTCCCTCGTACGGATCCTCGGTCCGCACAGGCTCGAATCCATCCATTCTCCCGGAGCTCTCCGGCCTCGCCGCAAGCCACAAGCACGCGGGCGTGTTCTGGGCGGAGAATGATTCGGGCAACGCGCTGGAGCTGATTGGAATCCGCGAGGACGGTTCGGTCGTCGCGCAGATCCCGCTCACCGGCGCCACCAACACGGACGTGGAGGACATCTCGCTCGGGCCGTGCGCGAACGGCTCCGCGGACACCTGCGTCTACCTCTCCGACATCGGCGACAACAACAAGGTGCGAAGCTCGGTGGCGATCTACCGGCTGAAGGAGCCGGACACGCTCGACAACACGCCCCGAGCGGTGGACGTGCTCGCCTTCACCTATCCGGACGGCGCGCACAACGCGGAGTCCTTCATCGTCGATCCGAAGAACGCTCAGCTCTACGTGCTCACCAAGGCAGCGGGGACGCTGGGAGATGTCTATCGGTTGGACAATCTTGCGGTGGGGCAGAGCGGCTCCGCCACCAAGATCGCGTCCGTCACCGCGCCGAACAACTCCGATCAGATCTCCACCGCGGCGGACGTGCATCCCTCCGGCGAACGGATCCTGATCCGGACGTACTCGCATCTGTGGGAGCTGCGGTCGCCGGGCGCGCTGACCGTCGAGACCGTCTGGACGGCGCAGCCCGTGGAAATTCCCGCCGCGGTGCAGCCGCAGGGTGAGGCGGTGAGCTACCTCGCGGACGGGCGCGGCTACCTGCTCGGCACCGAGGGGGTTGGCGAAGGGCTGTTCCGGGTGGACTGTCGACAGTAGCGGCCATGGCGACCCCCGAACCGACAACGCTCACCCTCGCGGTCATCGATCTCGGATCGAACGGCTGCCGCTGCCTGATCACCGAGGTCAAATCCGATCGCTCGCGCCGCGTGCTGCTGGATGAGCGCGAAGGCGTGAAGCTGGGCGAGAGCATCTTCAAGTCGGGCGAGCTCACCGAGGCGGCGATGGACCGCGCCGTCACCGCGCTCAAGCGGTTCATGTCGGAGGCGCAGAAGCACAACGCGATCACCGTGCGCGCCGTCGCCACCGCCGCCGTGCGCGAAGCCGGCAACAAGCGCGAGTTCATGAAGCGGGTGCAGAAGGAGGTCGGGCTGCAGCTCGACGTCATCTCCGGCACCGAAGAGGCACGGCTCATCGCCCTCGGTGTGCTCGAAGGAGCTCCCGAGCGCCAGGACTCGCTGCTCATCGACATTGGCGGCGGTTCGGCCGAGGTGTCCGCGGTGAAGGGCACGGAGGTGAAGGAGAGCTTCTCGCTCCAGCTGGGCGCCATCCGGCTCACCGAGATGTTCCTCCGGGGCGATCCTCCGAAGGACAAAGAGGTGAAGCTGCTCAACGAGCACATCGACGACGTGCTCTCGGAGCGCCTCGGCGATCGCATCACGCAGAAGCGGCGCACGGTCATCGGCACGGCAGGCACCATTGGCGCGCTGGAGCAGGCGCTGCGAAACCAGGGCCGCGGCCAGCCCGGAACCATCGAGCGGAAAGATCTCTCCAAGCTCTACGAACGCCTCTGCCGGATGGACTCCGCCGAGCGCAAGAAGGTGGTGGAGGAGAAGCGCATCGACACGGTGATCGCCGGCGCGGCCGTGCTGGTGGGCATCATGGATTACCTCGGGCTCGACGAGATGCAGGTCTCGAAGAAGGGCCTGCGCGACGGGCTGATGCTCGATCTCATCCAGCGCATCGGGATGCCGCTGCCCTACGTCGAGGCGCAGGAGAAGGCGATGCGCGAGGGCGTCAAAGCCTTCGGCCGCCGCTGCCTCTTCCGTGAAGAGCACTCCGAGCACGTCACCACGCTGGCGCTCTCGCTCTTCGATCAGCTGCACGGGCTCCACAAGCTGAAGCCCGAGAAGCGGACGCTGCTCTACGCCGCGGGGATGCTCCACGACGTGGGCCTGTTCGTCTCGTACAACAAGCACCACAAGCACTCCGCCTACCTCATCCAGAACGCGGAGCTGCCCGGGTTCACCGAATCCGAGAAGGACGTGATCGCGCAAATAGCGCGCTACCACCGCAAGAACGCGCCGAAGCCCAAGCACGAAGGGTTCGTGCAGCTGGTGGCGGAAGATCAGGACGTGGTGCGCAAGCTCGCGGGGATGCTGCGGCTCGCGGACGCGCTGGATCGCGCGCACAAGCGGCACGTGCAGTTCGTGACGAGCAAGGTGGACGGCAAGAAATGCGAGATCACCGTTCACAGCCGACAGGGCGCGGACCTGGAGCTCTGGGCTGCAGAGCCCAAGAGTGAACTTCTGGAGGAGGCGTTGGGCGTGAAGATCTCCCTCAAGGCGGAGCCCTAGCGCTCACCGCTGAACGTCCCCGGCTGGAAGCGTCATACGTCGGTTGCCGTTGTCGGATCCGTGCCCATGTTCGGACCCACCCCAACAGGTGTTGGGTTTGGTTTTCGTGGGGGAGGGTGGACGGTGGCGACGAAACCGAATGCGCCGATCAATTCGCGCGGCAAGAAGCCGGAGCAGCCGCAGCGGTTCGGACGGCCATTCCGAGTGGGTTCACCGATCGGCTACGTGGTCCTGCTGGTGCTGGGCTTCTTCCTCTTCCGGAACGTGTTTCAGGAAGCGGGCGTCAAGAAGGTCAGCTACAGCGAGTTCAAGGAAGCCATCGGCGGTGGGCGCTTTCAACGCGTCCAGCTCTCCAATGACTGGGTGAAGGGGTTTCTGCCGCCGTCGTCTCCTGACGCGCAGCAGCCCTCCGGTCCTCGAACGTTCAGATCCGAGCCGGCCGCGCTGCCGTGGATGGCGAACCGGGTTCAGGGCGACGACGAGCTCATCAAGCTGCTCGAAGAGAAGAACGTGAAGTACGAGGCGGTGCCGTCCTCGGGGATCACCGACATGATCCTCGCGTGGCTCATCCCCATAGGGCTCGCGGTGATGTTCTGGAGCTTCCTGATGCGCCGTATGGCGGCGGGGCTCGGGCAGGGTCCGCAGAGCGTGATGTCGTTCGGCAAGACGCGAGCGAAGATCCACTCCGAGCCCGACACAGGCGTGACGTTCAAGGACGTGGCCGGCATCGACGAGGCCGTGGAGGAGCTCAAGGAGATCGTCGAGTTCCTCAAGCACCCGGAGAAGTTCCGGAAGCTGGGCGGCAAGATCCCCAAGGGCGTGCTGCTCGTCGGTCCTCCGGGCACCGGCAAGACGCTGCTCGCGCGAGCGGTGGCGGGTGAAGCGGGCGTTCCCTTCTTCAGCCTCTCCGGCTCCGAGTTCGTGGAGATGTTCGTGGGCGTCGGCGCGGCGCGCGTGCGAGATCTCTTCGCGCAGGCCACGGCGAAGGCCCCGGCGATCATCTTCATCGACGAGCTGGACGCCATCGGCAAGAGCCGCAACGCAGGGATCGCGGGCGGACACGACGAGCGCGAGCAGACGCTGAACCAGATGCTCGCGGAGATGGACGGCTTCGATGCGAAGGCGGGCCTCATCATCCTCGCCGCGACCAACCGGCCGGAGATCCTGGACTCGGCGCTGCTGCGTCCGGGCCGCTTCGACAGGCAGGTGCTGGTGGACCGGCCGGACAAGCGCGGCCGCGAGCGGATCCTTCAGATCCACTCCCGCGAGGTGAAGCTGGGGCCTGACGTGGATCTGCGGTCGGTGGCCGCTCGCACGCCGGGGTTTGCCGGCGCGGATCTCGCGAACGTGGTGAACGAGGCCGCGCTGCTCGCCGCACGCAAGAACCGCGAGTTCGTCACGCGAGCGGACTTCGACGAGGCCGTGGAGCGCGTGGTGGCGGGGCTCGAGAAGCGGAGCCGGCGCATGAACGAGCGCGAGAAGGAGATCGTCGCGCACCACGAGGCAGGGCACGCGGTGGTGAGCTGGATGCTCCCGAACGCGCAGCCCGTGGCGAAGGTGTCGATCATCCCGCGCGGCCTGGCTGCGCTGGGCTACACGATGAGCCTGCCGCTCGAAGACCGGTACCTCATGTCGAAGGACGAGCTCCGCGACAAGATGGCCGGAATGATGGGCGGGCGCGCGGCGGAGGAGCTCTTCATCGGAGAGATCTCCACCGGCGCGGCGAACGATCTGCAGCAGGCCACCGAGGTCGCGAAGCTGATGGTGCGCGAGTACGGCATGAGCCCGCTGGGTCCCATCTCGCTGGGGCCCGAACGGACGAACCCGTTCTTGAAGAGCGCCGGGGTGCCAGAGCCGGTCAGCTACTCGGAACAGACCGCGCGCATGATCGACGGTGAGGTCCGGAAGATGGTCACCGAGGCGCTGGACCGGGCGCGGGAGACGCTGAACTCCAACCGCGAACGCGTCGAGGCGCTGGCGGCGAGGCTGCTCGCGGCGGAAGTCGTCGAGGAGCACGATCTCGTGAAGATCCTCGGTCCGAAGGTGAAGTCGCCGAATGGGTTGCTGCATGAGCAGCACGAAGAAGTCAGCGACCCGCCTCCGGACGTCGGCAATCACCACGCGTAGGTCAGGCGAATGCCTGCTTGCCCGTCTGGCCTCCGTTCTGGCTGGGCGGGCATTCACTTTGAGCACGCCTGCGGCGCGGAATGGCGGGCCTTACCTTGTCGAGCAGGAGACACGGCCGTGGATAACAAAATCGGATCCAGCTACCTCGCTCGGAAGCAGCTCTTTTCGAAGGGCATCAAGGAAGGCCGCCTGTCGATGCAGGAGATCGAACGGGCGCTCCCGGAAGGCACGCTGACCGCGGCCGAACGGTGGCTCCTCTACTACTCCCTGCGCGCCGCCCAGGTGGAGATCGTGGATGAGCTGACCGGGGAGGTGGATCACGGCTTCCACCTCGAAGAGGGCGCCACCGCCGAGTAGTTCCAGGTGGGTGGACAAGCCGCGGCCGCTGGTTAGCTTCGATCCGGCGCCATGAACGAACGACGAACCGAACAGCAGACGACGCCTCGCGAGCCGGGGCAGGCGGAATCCACGCAGGCTCCCGCTGCTGGCGAAGAGGGTAGGGCCGCGAAGCCGGGTCCGGAGCAATCCACACAAGCTCCCGAGACACCCGCCGCGGCCGCTGACGTACAGAAGGAGCTGGAAGCGGCGAGGAAGCGCGTCAACGAGCTCGCGTACGCCCTTCAAGAAAGCCACCGGGATCGCGAAGAGTTCAAGCAGCGAATCCAGCGCGAACGCGAACGGCTGATGGATTTGGAGCGCGCGAACGTCGCGACCGTGCTGCTGGAGACGGTGGATGATCTGGACCTGTCGCTCAGGGCCGCGAATCCGTCCGATCCGTTGGCGAAGGGCGTGCGGATGATCCGCGATGGCATTGTGGCGAGGCTCGCGCAGACCGGCGTCGAGCGGATCGATCCGGTCGGCAAGCCTTTCAATCCGAACGAGCACGAAGCCGCCGACATGGAGATCGTTGCGTCACCGGACGACGATCAGAAGGTCACCGCCGAAGTGCGAGCCGGTTACCGGCTGAAGGATCGGATCGTGCGCCCCGCGCGCGTGAAGGTCGCGAAGTACGTGAAGCCGGCACAGGCGTAGCGAAGGCGACTGCCCTCGCGAGGTGGCGGAGACCCCGGTGGCGACCCCTCAGAGTCGGGAGCGCCGCAGGCGGAGATCGCCGCGGCAGACAACGGCACCGCACAAATCCACTGAAAGCGAACGCTCGAGCGGCGTGCACCTCCCACGTTGACGCGGCGCGATCCACTCACGGTTTCCCGCATCAAATTCCTGCCGGAGGCGCACGCCCATTTCTTATGTCCTTCTCGTCGACGACGAACGGCTCATCCGCGAAACCGTCGTCGAAAAGCTGGCCACGCGAGGCGTCCAGGCGGTGGGTGTAGGCAGCGCGCAGGAAGCGCTGTCGGTCCTGCTGCACCGTCCGAATCCTCCGTTCGCGGTGGTGACCGAGCTCACCGTCCGCGGAGGCGGCTCCGCGTTCCTCGATCTGATTCAGGACGATCCGAAGCTCCGCACGACGACAGCGCTCGTCTTCACGCGGACCGCGAATCCGCCGCCGCTCCGCGCGACGTTCGTGTTCCAGAAGGACACCGACGCGCACCGGCTGGTGGTCGTGCTGGACGGACTCGCGCAGCACCACCGCGGGCGCAATCGCGCAAGCTGAGCGGCAAGGCGCAGGGCATACTCCTCTACCATGTGGTGGAAAGCATGGTGCGCGGTCCTTCTGTCGACCTCCGCCTTCGCGGGCTCCGACGTCGTCGAGTCCTGGGCGAAGGATCGCGCCGCTGAGTACGACCGCGTCCTCTCCGAGACGCACGAAGCCGTGCCGATGGGTCAGCTCTGGCGGACGCGGCCGCAGAACGAGCCGATTCCGCACTTCACGCCACCGACGTCGCTGGCCCCGCTCGTTCAGGCGGTGAGGGCTGGGGTCGTGAACATCAGCACGCGCGGCACGAGCTCGCAGCAGAACGCCGTGCCGAAGGCAGAGCGGTCGTTGGGCTCGGGGTTCATCCTCTCAGCGGATGGCTACGTGGTGACGAACAACCACGTCGTGGAGAACGCGGATGAGATTCGAGTGCGCCTCACCGACGGCCGCGAGTTCTTCGCCGACGTCGCCGGGCATGATTCGGCAACCGACGTCGCGCTGCTGAAGCTCCGCGGCAGCAACCTGCACGATCTGCCGGCGGAGTATCTGGGCGATTCGGATTCGCTCGAGGTGGGGGATTGGGTGGTGGCGATCGGAAATCCGTTCGGGCTCGATTACTCGGTCTCGCACGGGATGATCTCCGCGAAGGAGCGCGTGATCGGCGTCGGCGTGTTCGACGATTTCATCCAGACGGACGCCCTCATCAACCCGGGCAACTCCGGCGGGCCCCTGTTCAACATGCGGGGCGAAGTCATCGGCGTGAACACCGCGATCATCAGTCAGGGGCAGGGGATTGGGTTCTCCGTGCCGATCAGCATGGTGAAGGATCTGCTGCCGAATCTGCGCGCCAACGGGAAGCTGATGCGTGGCTGGCTCGGCGTGAACATCCAGGGGGTGGGCGCGGGCCTGCCGCCGGATCCGACGCAGAAGGGCGCCGTGGTGAAGGACGTCTACCAGAACAGCCCTGCGGCGAAGGCAGGTCTGCGCCCCGGAGATCGAGTGCTGGCGGTGAACGGCCGCGCGGTGGAAGGCTATCTCGCGCTGTTGCGCCGGATCGCAATCCTCGCGCCGGGCAGCGACGTGAAGCTCACGGTCCAGCGCCCCAACGGACCGCAGGACATCACCGCGCATCTGGGTGAGAGGCCGGCGCCCGAGGCGATGCAGGCGCTGGCGAGAGCGAACGACACCGATGGCTTCGGGATCCTCGTGAGAGAGCCGGGCGGCAGCGATCCCGTCCCGCCGGGAAGCGGCGTCGTCGTGTCAGGCGTCATGCCCGGCAGCGCAGCGGAACGCGCGGGCATTCAGGCGGGAGATGTCGTCACGGAGTTGAATCGCCACAAAGTGACGAACCTCGACACCTGGCGCCAGGCTGCGGACAAATCAGCGCAGGAGCAGTCGCTGCTGCTGAAGATTCAGCGAGGGGAGAGCACTCGCTACCTCGCCGTCGAGCGGTGAACCCCGGCGAAAGCCGCCGCGAGGTTCGTTCTTGTCGCCGGCCTCCTCACCGAGCGAGCAGAGTCCCGTTGTCGCGGCGTCGAGGCTGCCGCAGGTTCATGTCATGAACAGCTTCGCGGAGCGCGGGCCGTGAGCGTGAGCGTGCTCCGTCGCTATTCATGGCGATCGCAGTCGCCCCGACTGCCGCTGCTGCTTCGCGAGTTTGATGACCTCGTCACGATCGCGTGGGGGCTCTTCGGACTGCTTGGCATCGTCGCC
>JBJMQN010000388.1:0-4787 GCA_045802665.1 Myxococcaceae bacterium
AGCAGCTCGGCGAAGCGGCGCGCGTCGCTCTCTGTTTCGCAGAGATAGACGTGCACCTTGCCGGCGCGCACGATTGCAACGCGCCAACCGTCGATGTCTTTCGTGATGATGGGAGCGCAGTCGGGGGGAGACATTCGGCATCCGGACAGTTCAGGCGACGTGCCATCCTGATCCGGCTTCGCAACCCTTGAACTCGACTGGAGGGGCTGAAAAACGCGCCGCCGATGGTTGTAAGAACTTCCGATTTTTGCCCCGGAGTCGTAGAAAAAAATCCCGACTTCCGGGCGTAAGCGGATGTCGTCTGATGGGCGCTCAGCGGTTGTCGCGCGACGCGATCGCCCGCCGCGCAGTGGATGCCGCCACCCGGGCGAACCTGCGCGTATCGAACGGCCGCCGGAACACCAGGTCCACCCTTGGTGACACGGGCTCTGCGCTTCCGGTGACGACGAAGAGCGGGATCTTCGACCAGCGCTCCGCCGTCATCGCCGCGATCAGCTCGTGGCCGTTCCCGGGCATCATGAGGTCGGTGATCACCAGGCCGGGGAGGGAAGGAGACCGCTTCAGGACGGAGATCGCGTCCTGCGCGGAGGTCACCGTGCGGACGATCATGCCGTGGAGCCGGAGCAGCTCCGCCATCGTCTCGGCGAAGTCCGCGTTGTCATCTGCCAGCAGCACGAACGACATCGAGCCCGCCTCAGAAAGATCTTCAAATTCAGGGTGAAAAGAACGTCGGAGACCCGATGCCCGTTGAGAGTTGGGCTGGCGATTGGCTCGCGCGGGAGCGCGTTTGTCCGCTGCCAGACCGGGAAAGCCGCTGTTGAGCGTACGATCTGTTGAATCCTTCACGACGCGAAATCGCCGATCAGTTTCCGACATGGGGGGGCATGTTTACTCATGGTGCGTGCTCCAGCCGTTCTGGACAGTCCTGGTCATCGAGGATGACGACGCGACCCGCGAGGCCACCGCGGAGGCGCTCTCGTTGGCGCAGTTCGCCGTGTTCACCGCGCGGAGCCTCAATGGCGCGTGCAACCTGCTCCGGAGCTTTCCGGGCCGTTGCCTCGTGCTGCTGGACCTGCACCTGAACGGAGAAGATGGCCGCGAGGTGCTCGACTTCCTCGGCACGCTCCCGGACTCGGCGCGCAGGTTCCCCGTGATCGTCGTCTCGGCCGATTCCGACGTGGAGAGCCTGCGCCGCTACCCGTTCGTGATCGACGTGGTCGCCAAGCCGGTCGAGGCGACGGCGCTGCTCCGCCGCGTGATCGAGCACGCTCAGCTCACGTCCTCTGAACGCTCGGGCTGACTACTTCGTCTTCACCGAGTAGACGAACGTGGCCTTCGGCGCGCGCAGCCAGCGCTCCTGAATGACGTCGCGCATCTGCGCCCAGGCATCCTTCGCGTCCACGAAGTCCGCCTTCATCTTCTCCGCGTCCTTCTTGTCGCCCTTGCCCTTCGCCGCCAGCACGCGCTTCTCGAGCGCGGTGACGGAGGTCTTCCACTTCGGCAAATCCACCTCGAAGCAGCCGGTGTCGGTGCCGTTCGCCGCTTTCTCCTGCGGCTTCCAGAAGAGCGCGCCGTCCTTGAAAGCGGTGCCGAGCTCGATCGACGCGAGGTGGCTGTAGTTCCGCGGGTGGCCCTCCGCGTCGTACATCCCGCGCGAGATGTGCCCGAACGCCCACGCGATGTCGCGAAGCCCCGCCTGCGTGGCGTCCTGCTGCGTGATGATCTGCTTGTCCGCGAGCCAGCCCGCGAAGAACAGCGCGGACGTCTGCGCCTTGAGCTCCTCCATCGTCGCCGCGAGGGGCCCGCCGAACACCGCGTCGTCCTTCTTGCCCTTCACCGCGTAGTCGTGCGCGGGGCCCAGGTTGTGCGCAGCCTCGTGCAGCACCGTGGACATGACCTGCGGCTTCGGATCCGTGGTCACCTGATCCATCGTCGCCTTGCAGTAGAGCGAGGACATCTGGTTCTTCAGGCTCTCTCTGCTGTCGAGGTCCGTGTAGAGGTTCGTCATCGCGACGGTGCGGCCGCCCTTCTCCGAGACCGGGCCCCAGTTCGGGAGTGACTGGCCGACCGTGGCGCCGTGGGGCGCTCGCTGATCGCCGGCGTTCAGCACCACGTCGATGAAGTCCGGCAGCTTGAACGCGACGTTGCGGGATTTGTACGGAGGCCCCGCGAAGTCCGCGAGCGTCTTCTCCATCTCGCCCTTCACCGGCTCCAGCTTCTGCTGCCACGCGAGCGAATCGGGGTTGATCCGCGCGAACTGCAGCGCGAAGCCCGCCTTCCACGCGCACGGCTCGTAATAGACCTCGTCCGGGGCGACGCGCAGGAACCACTTGCTGTTCTGCGGCCCCATCGCGACCCACGCCTCGTCGGCGGGCTGCCAGTTGTTGGTGCGGAACGAAGTCGCCGCGGCGGTGAGGTAGCTCTTGAACGCTGTCTCCGAGCTCGAGGTGACCGCGGCAGCGGCAGCATCGAGCTCGCTCGCGACCTGCTTCATCAAAGGCTCGTACGCGACGTTGTACGGCACCGCCTTGAACGCCTTGCCGTCGCTGACGACGGTGGAGAAGTGGTCCATCAGCGCCGGCCCGTTCTTCTCCTTCTCGAGCTTGCTGCAGAACTCCTTGTCTCCCTGAACCTCCGCTGGATAGAGCCCCACCGTGCGCGGCGGACGCGGCCACAGCGCGGTGCACGCGTCTTCCTTCTCGGTCTTCGGCGCCACGCAGAACGGCGACTGGTTCCGGTTGAAGACCGCCGCGCTCAACGAATCCCCGGCCGGAATCTTCGCCGCCATCCCGGTCGTGCCCTTCTGCTCTGCGTACAGCGCTTCGATGAGCCGAGCGGCAGTCTCCAGATGCTCCGCGATCGCGCGCTCCTCGGGAGTCCCGGTGCTGAGGTCCGTCTCGACGAGCGTGGGCTTGCCCTGCGAGAGCTCTTTGCGGAGCAGCTCGCGGCGGGTCTTCTCTTCCGCGGGAAGCTTCGATTCATCCTCAGGCTTCGCCGTCAGCGACGAGAACGCCTTTCCGAATTTCTCGGTGAACCCGTTCGCATCGACGTAGTCGGAGCGCAGCTCGCTCCAGGGACCGGTGAGCACCGCGAGCTCGTCCGGATCGATCGCGCCGTTGCCGTTCGCATCCGCGCGCCAGAAGAGCGGCTGGTAATGCTCCTGCGCGGCGAAGTTGAACTGATCGCGGCTGAGGCCCGAGTACGTGGGCTTCTTCGCGACCGGAGCGGGCGTCGTCTTCGCGTGCTTCGGCGCGCAGGAGACGGTGAGCAGCGCGGCTATAGCGAACGTGGCGAGCGGCTTGTTCATGCCCGCCCCATTACCAGAGGGCGCTATCTCTTGCCGCTGTTCTTCGGCTTCCGCTTGTCCGTGCGCGAGATCTTCTCGACCTGGTTCTTCCCCTTGCGCGTGCGGGTGCTCTTCTTCGAGGCCGCCGCCTGCATCTTCTTCGCCTTGCTGCCCTTCACACCGGACATGAGTGCCTCCTGTACGAGGCAATCTGTTGATGCGCAGGCGGCGTGGCCTGCGTGGAACGACGCGCCGCACGGAGAGTAGACAGGCGGCGCGGCAGGCCTCTTCTCGAAGTCCCATCTTGAGCGCCGTGATACGCACCGCGACCGCACTGGAAGCGACCTCTCACGAGCAGCACCGCCGCGTCGAGCACCTCATCCTGTGCGCGCTGGCGACCTTCATGGCCGCGCTCGACGGGAGCGTGGTGAACGTCGCGCTGCCGCTGGTGCGCGCGGATTTTCATGCGCCGGTCTCCGCGATGGACTGGGTGGTCTCCGCATACCTCCTCTCGATCTGCGCGCTGCTCCTCGCGGCGGGAAAGCTGGGCGACGCGTTCGGCTACGTGCGGCTGATGGCGCTGGGCTTCGTCGTCTTCGGCTCGGCGTCGCTGTTCTGCGGGAGCGCGCACGGGGTGCAAGCCCTGTCGATTGCGAGAGCGGTTCAGGGCGCCGGCGCGGCGATGCTGATGGCGTCCGGCCCCGCGCTGATCGCCGCCGCGTTCCCGCCCGAGCACCGCGGCAAGGCGTTGGGCGCGATGGCCACCGCGACGTACATCGGCCTCGCGCTCGGCCCCACGCTGGGCGGCGTCATCTCGTCTGCGCTGAGCTGGCGGTGGGTGTTCTGGATCAATCTGCCGATCAGCGTCGCGGGGACAGCGCTCGCGGCGCGGCTCTTCACGAAGACGGCGAGGAAGAAACCGCAGGGCCGATTCGATTGGGTGGGAGCGTTCCTCTGGGCGGGGCTCCTCGTGTCGGCGCTGGTGGCGATGGAGCGCACCGAGTCTTCGCTCGCGATGCGGCTGGGACTCGGCGCGTTCGCGGCGGTGCTGCTCGGGCTCTTTATCTGGCAGGAGGGGAGGGTGGCGACGCCGCTGCTTCCGCTGGGGCTCTTCCGGAACAAGGCGTTCTCGGGCGGCGTCGCGGCGGCGTGGATTCAGTACGCGGCGCTCTTCATCCTGAACTTCATGCTGCCGTTCTTTCTCGAGGAGGCGCGGGCGCTCGGGCCGGCCGAGGCCGGGTTCGTGATGACCGCACAGCCGATCGTGATGATGCTGACGACGGGCGCCGCCGGTTGGCTCGCGGATCGAGTGGGACCGCGAATCCCGAGCACGGTGGGCCTCGTCGTCTTCGCCCTCGGCATGTTCACGTTGGCGTTCATGGCGCCGACGGGCGGGCAGGCCTTCATCGTCGGAGGACTGATGATCGTCGGCCTGGGAGTGGGGCTGTTCACCACGCCGAACAACACCGTGATCCTCTCCTCCGCACCGGGAGAGCATCGG
>JBJMQN010000389.1:0-5284 GCA_045802665.1 Myxococcaceae bacterium
CGTCCCTGCGCACGAAGAAGACGCCGCGTCCGCCGAAGCCATCCAGCGGTTTCACCACGACGTCGCCATGCTCCTCGCGGAAGCGCCGAAACGACTTCGGATCGGACGTGACGAGCGTGCGCGGACAAAGCTCCGCGAACTGCAGCGCGAAGAGCTTCTCGTTGGCGGTTCGGATCGCCGAAGGCTCGTTCACGTACAGCGGCCGCCTGTCGCCGCCGGTCATGTCGAGCATGCGGGTGACGTGCTGGTAGTGGACGTCGGCGGGTGGATCTTTTCGCAGAAAGACGGCGTCGAACGAGGAGATGGGGACGATGCGTTCGTCGAGGAGCTGGCTCGGGTTGTTCTTGTCCGCGTTCAGCCACACGCGGCGCGCGCGCACCTGGCAGCCACCGTCGTGGACCTCCACGTCGCGGCTCTCGAAGTAGAAGACGTCGTGGCCCACCTGCAGCGATTCCAGCGGATCGATCCAGAAGCCCAGCGCAAACCGCGGCATGGGCCAAAGCTGGGCATTTCCACTGACGGAGGCAGCAGGTCTGCCTGCCTGCCGAGCAGGCAAGACAACGTCTCCGAAGGCCGGAACGTTCGTACTCTGAACCCCAGCCCTCCTGAACATGGGTCGTGCGCCGTGCGATCGCGCTACCCTTTGAGACGAATGGATCCAGCAAAGCGCCAGCCGCCACCTCTCGACAAAACCATCGCGCCGGGCCTCCTCCTCGCCACGCTCGGCTTCATCGGCTGGCTGTACTTTGTGACGCGCGATTACCAGGTAATCGTGAACGACATCGTGCCGGCGACGTGGTTGATGGCTGGGTTCACCGCAGCAGGCTGCGCTGTCGTTTTCGCTTCCGTTCGCGACTGGCGGCAGACGCGGGATGCACTACGAGAAGACGAGCTAGACGAGATCGAGCGGCAGCGAGACCGGGAAGGATGATCGCGGACTGGCTGCGTCCTCAGCTTCGTGCGACCTACCGGATCTTCTTACCGTTCAGCTTGCTGTCCACCGCGAGCGCCTCGCCGTCCTCGAGCTGAATCCAGCCGCTCGCGGACACGGGCGAGGACGACACGAGGACGCTGCGCACCCGCTTGTGCGCGCCGACGAGCGAGTTGCTCTCAGGGGTGCGGTCGGTGAGGCCGCAGCGCTCGCAGAGGCGGCTGCCTTCGAGGAGCTTGTAGAAGAGCGGCACCGGCCCGAGCCGCGCGGCGAGCAGCATCCGCCCATTGGTCGCGACCATGTTGAGGGCGGAGCGTTCGGTGGCGCCCGCCTCCGCCGCGAGGTTCTGCATCACGTGCCCCGTGCTGAGGAGGAGCTTCGCCGCGACCTCTGGTTCGAGGCGCGAGTCATCCGTCCGGCCGAGATCGCGCAGCTCCTTGAGGAACAGCGCGAACAGAACCTCACTGTCGAGATCGCCGCGCAGGCCGCGCTGCAGGTACTCAGGCAGAGCCGCCACCGCCGCGAGCCGGCTCTTGCCCCAGGACTCGACTTTCCCGGCATGGGCGAACAGCCAACGCCGGAAGCGGAAAGGCTGCGTGTTGTCCTCGAGCGACGCAGACCCGGAGATGGCGCCGCTGTGAAACACCATCGCGTCCGACGGCTCGTTCGAGAGCAACTCCTTCGCGGAGGTGGGCGGCGCCTCGGCGGGGAAGCGGCGAACGAGCACGTCCTCCGGCGAGTACCAGCCGAGCCCAGCGGCGGATTTGGCGCCGCCTTCGGACAGCTTCACCTGATCGGAGCTCCGATGAAGCTCGCAGCCGAGGAGGTTTGGATCCGAAGTGAAGATCGCGAAGAGGGCGCTCATGTTCCTGCTCATCAAATAATGCCGGGCCGACACCCACTCAACGCGCATAGGTCGGCTGCTCTTCCACCGGACGGGTGTGGGTCCTACCTCCACCCCTGCCGACTCCGTTGAAGTTTGCTGTTGGCGCTGCTTACACTCGCGCGTTCCTGAGAAGCGCCGGAAATCACGGCACATTTCAGGTTTGGCTCTCCTGGAGACTTGATGGCGTCAGAGATTGCGATCGGCATCGACCTGGGCACGTCGTACTCGTGTGTGTCGGTCGTTCAAAACGGTCAACCGGTGGTCATCCCGAACGAGTGGGGCGAAGAAACGCACGCCTCGGTGGTCTCGTTTCTGGAAGACGGCAGCGTGCTCGTCGGCAACGCGGCGAAGAAGAACATCATCACCAACGCCGACGCGACGGTTTACTCCGCGAAACGGCTCATCGGCCGCTACTACTTCTCCGACGAGGTGAAGAAGGCGCAGGCGGTGATGCCGTACAAGATCGTGGAGGGCGCCAACAACTCGGTGCGCATCCAGGTCGCCAACAAAGAGCTGTCGTTGCCAGAAGTCTCCGCGCTCGTGCTGAAGGAGATGAAGGCCGTCGCGGAGGGTTTCCTCGGCGAGCCGGTGACGAAGGCCGTGGTCACGGTGCCGGCGTACTTCAACGACAACCAGCGCCAGGCGACGAAGGATGCGGGACGCATCGCGGGCCTGGACGTGCTGCGCATCATCAACGAGCCCACCGCGGCGGCGTTGGCGTACGGCTGCGGCCGCGACGTGAACCAGAAGATCGTCGTCTACGATCTCGGCGGCGGTACGTTCGACGTGTCGATCCTCGAGATCGGCAAGGACGTGTTCGAGGTGCTCTCCACCGCGGGCGACACGTACCTCGGCGGCGACGACTTCGACGACCGGATCATGCAGTGGCTGGCGGATGACTTCATGCAGAAGTCCGGGCTGGATCTGCGCCAGAACAAGTACTGCCTGCAGATGCTGAAGGACGCCTCCGAGCGCGCGAAGATCGACGTCGGCCGCGACGGCGTGGCGGACATCCTCTGCGAAGGGATCTGCCAGGACGCGAACGGCAACGTGATGGACCTGCGCCAGCAGCTCAACCAGGACCACTTCAACAAGATGGTGATGGACCTCGTGCAGCGGACGTTCAAGGTCTGCGACGAAGCGCTGCAGAGCGCGCGCATGACGGCCGCGGACGTGGACGCGGTGATCATGGTGGGCGGCCCGACGCGCCTGCCGATCATCCGCAACTCCGTGAAGCACTACTTCCAGAAGGAGCCGATGGAGGGGATCAACCCCGACCAGGTCGTGGCGATGGGCGCGGCGCTGCAGGCCCATGCGCTGCTCGACACCAAGACCGAGACGTTCCTCGTGGACGTCACGCCGCTGTCGCTGCGGATTGGCACGGTTGGCGGCTACACCGAGAAGCTGATCGAGAAGAACACGCCGGTGCCGATCGAGAAGTCGAAGACGTTCACGACCTCTCGCGACGGCCAGGAGAAGGTGAAGATCCGGGTGTACCAGGGCGAGTCGAACAAGGCCGACGAGTGCGAACTGCTCGGCGAGTTCGAGTTCGCTGGATTCCGGATTGGCTACCGCGGCGAGGTGAAGATCGAGGTCTCGTTCGAGATCAACACCGACGGCATCGTGAACGTGTCCGCGGCGGATCTGGAGACGGGTCAGAAGACGTCCACCACGATCAGCTTGTCTTCCGGCCTGTCCGAGGCCGACATTCAGGCGTCCATCGAGGCGAACAAGAACGTGCAGCTCGCTGGTCACGACAGCGAGGATCTGCCCGCCGCGACGTAAAGAAGGAAGATGTCGGAGCCGACTGACAACGGAGGGAAGGGGCAGCCGCCGGGAGCAGCGCCGGGATCTCCGGTCGCACGGCCGCGCCCCGCGGTGGGCAGCCTGCCGACGCCGCCGTCTGGATCCGCGGCGATGCCGCCCGCGGGACCTCAGCCTTCGAGGCCGGCTGCACCGCAGGGCGCGAAGCCGATTGTTCCGCCCGCGCCGGGGACGCCCGCGCCGAGGCAGGCGATCATTCCGCCGGCACCGGGTACGCCCCCGCCACGGCCGCCGGTCGGTGCACCCGTTCCGGGAAGTCCCGCGCAGAGGCAGCCGGGCGGAGCGCCGCAGCAGGCGCGTCAACCGGGTTCTGGAGTGGCGCCCGCCGTCGCCCCCGTGAAACCGCCGAGCGGCTCCGGCCCCGCGCGACCCGCCGGAGCGCCGCTCATTCCGCCCGTCGCGCCCGCGACCGCTGGAGCGGCGCCGATCATCCCGCCCATCGCGCCCGCGACTGCTGGAGCCGCGCCGATCATCCCGCCCATCGCGCCTGCGACGACGCCGATCATTCCGCCGGTCGCGCCGGCCACTGCGGCACCTCGTGCACCGTCTGCCGCGGCTCGCCCCGGTGCGCCGATCGTTCCGCCCGTTCCCGGAGTGGCACCCGTCGCCGGTCGTCCCGCGGCTCCTGGAATCGCGCCGGGCGTCGCGCCCGTCTCACCGAGTCCCGCCGCCGCTCCCGCGCAGGCCCGTCCGATTGCGCAGCGCCCGATCGCGGATCGGCCGCCCTCTGGCGATCGCCCTGGTCAGCCGAAAGCGCCGCCCCGCCCTCCTCCGGTGATGACGCCCGCGGGCGCTCGCCCGCCGAATGCGCCGGGGAAACCCGGTGCCGCAATCGCTCCGCCCGCGCCCGGGACGCCGGACACGGACCTCGATGGCGACGCGCTGTTGTCGCTCGACGCGCGCTACGAGGCGTTGGAGCGCTCGGACTACTTCGAGATTCTGCAGATCACGAAGGAATCGTCGCCCGCCGAGATCAAGAAGGCGTTCTACCGGGAGAGCCGGTCGCTCCACCCTGATCGCTTCTACCACCTCACGGACAAGGCGCTGAAAGAGCGGGTGAACGAGCTCTACAAGCGCATCACCGAGGCCTATTACGTCCTGCGCGACGACACCAAGCGCAAGACGTACCTGAAGGACGTCACCGGCCCCGAGCGCGACAAGAAGCTGCGTTTCACCGAGGCGTCCGAAGCCGAAGTGAAGCAGGCCGCGAAGAAGGAAGTCGAAGAGCAGATCGGCACGCACCCGAAGGCGCGCGGCTTCTACACGACGGCGATGCAGGACATGGACGCCGAGCGCTGGCAGTCCGCCGCCCGCAACTTGAAGATGGCGCTGACCTACGAGCCCTCGAACGCGCGCTACAAAGAGAAGCTCGCCGAGGCGGAGAAGAAGCTCGAAGGCACGCGCGACAAGAACGACGCATTCAAGATCAAGTGACCGTCGACATCGTCATCATCCTGATGGTGCTGGTGTTCGCGTTCCTGGGAGCGGTCTCGGGAGCGGCGACGCAGATCGCCTACTGGGTGGCATTGGGCGTGGGCTGGTTCGTGTCGCGCGGACTGGGACCTGTGTTCGGGCCCGTCTTCGCGAGGACCGCGAATGTGCCGCTTCTCATCGGAACCGTCGCGGCCTCGTTCCTCATCTTC
>JBJMQN010000390.1:0-3506 GCA_045802665.1 Myxococcaceae bacterium
GGAAAGCGATTTCTGAACCTGTTCGCGTACACCGGCGCGTTCACCGTCTACGCGGCGGCGGGCGGAGCGGAGAGCACGACGACGGTGGATCTGTCGAACACGTACTGCGACTGGGCCACCGAGAACCTCGAGCTCAACGGGCTCTGGGACGAGCGGCAGGAGATCGGCCGCGCGGACGTGCTCGAGTGGCTGGAGTGGGCGGTCGAGGAGAAGCTGCAGTTCGATCTCGTGGTGCTCGACCCGCCGTCGTTCTCCGCGTCGAAGAAGATGAAGGGCAGCTGGAACGTGCAGCGGGATCACGTGCTCCTGCTCCGCGACGTCATCTCCATGCTCACGCCGGGAGGGACGCTCTACTTCTCCACGAACTTCCTCGGCTTCGAGCTGCGCGAGGATCAATTGCGCGACGTGGAGGTGGAAGAGCTCACGCCCGGATCGATTCCGGAGGACTTCCACTTCAAAAAAATCCACCGCTGCTGGCGAATCACTGCGCGGTGAGCGCTCCGAGCAGCTTCTCGGTCACGAACCAGACCAGAATCCCGAGCGCGATGAGGCCGATCACGACCTTCGTCCCGACGCTCATTCCCTCGCGCGGCGCCTCGAAGCTGGCGGAGATCGCCTCGGACACGCCCATCATCTCGCCGGCGTACTTCGCGGTGCGGAGGTACTGATCCGCCACGACGGCTTCGTCCGCCGTGGTGAGCGTTCGGGTGAGCTGCGGATCGAACAGGCGCGCTTTCGCCTCGGAGGCGACGTACGCGGATTCGACGACCGCCTCGCGGATGAGCTCCAGCCTGTCGGAGAGCGGCACCCGGATCTGCGTCGCGATGAGCACACCGCCCTCTTTGAGCGGCTGCACGTCGACGTCGCCGTTCTTCAGGCTCCAGCGGCGGGTGCCGTCCGGAAGCGTGGTGAGCGTCTTCGTGGCGAGGACCTTCTCCACCGCGGCCGCGTCGAAGGGAACTTGCGGATCGGCAGATTGAATCAAGAGGTCGTAACGCACGGTGGGGGGACTCTATTACGGTAGCGGCTGGAGGTGACCGCGATGAGCTTGCGCTTCGGCCGCTTCACCGTGCACGAGATTCGCGATGGCAGCTTCGCGCTGGATGGTGGAGCGATGTTCGGGCTCGTCCCGCGGACGCTCTGGGGGAAGCACTTCGCGGTGGACGCGGAGAACCGGATTCAGCTCGCGCTCCGCTGCATGCTGATCGACGACGGACGCCATCGGATCCTCGTCGACGCCGGCATCGGAACGAGGTGGGCCGAGCGCCACCGCGGCATGTACGCGATCGATCAGGAGAGCGCGGATCTGGATCGCGAGCTCGCCAAGGCAGGCTATGCGCGGTCCGACATCACTGACGTCGTGCTCACGCATCTGCACTTCGATCACGCGGGTGGAACGGTGCGGGGCGAGAACGGCGGCCTCGAGCTGTCGTTCCCGAAGGCGACGTACCATCTGCAGCGAAGACATTGGGTCTGGGCCCATCACCCGTCCGATCGAGATCGCGGAAGCTTCCGGCCGGAAGACTTCGAGCTGCTCGAGAAGAGCGGGCGGCTGCATCTGCTGGAAGGCGAGACCGAGCTGTATCCGGGCGTGGAGCTGCTCCTGTCCGAAGGGCACACGGTCGGGCTGCAGCTTCCCCGCCTGATGGACGGCGACCGGGCGCTTCAATACTGCGGCGACATCATCCCGACGTCGGCACATCTGAAGGCGAGCTGGGGCATGTCCTATGACCTCTATCCGCTGACGGTGATGGAGGAGAAGAGGATGCTTCTCGCGCAGGCGATCGAAGATCAGTGGATCCTCTTCTTCGAACACGACCCTAAGGTGGCGGCGTGCAAGGTCAGAGAAGACAAGGGCGAAACAGTGGTGGCCGAGGTGGTCGCGATCTGAAGTTTCAGAAGGGCCCTCGCGAGAAGCCTGCGCCGGATCGCAGCGAGCCGAAGCTCGGCCCGGGCGGCTTGCCGGAGGTGCAGCTGCTCGGTCGCGGAGTGGATCGCTGGAAGCGCGGTCACCCGTGGATCTATCGAGCGGACCTCAACGGTGATCCCGGTCTTGCAGGCGGAGAAGTCGTTCGCGTCACTGACAGCCGAGGCTGGTTCCTCGGGCTCGCGTTCTATTCGCAGGCCTCCAAGATCGCGATCCGCTGGCTCAGCTACGACGACGTGAAAGTGGACGCGGATTTCTTCCGGGCGCGGATCCGAAGCGCGGATGAGCTGCGTCGGCGAGCGCTGCCGGACGAGCAGACGTATCGCGCGATTCACGGAGAAGCGGATCTCCTCCCGGGCCTCGTCGTGGATCGTTACGGCGACTATTTGAGTGCGCAGTTTCTCGTGCAGGCGACGGAAGCGCGGAAGGAGCTGCTCGCGGATCTGCTGGTCGAGCACTTCAAAGCGAAAGGGCTGATGAACCGTTCGGACGTGAATGTCCGGCAGCATGAAGCGCTGGAGCCGATGAAGGGGCTGATGCGCGGAACGGTTCCGGAGACGGTGCCCTACTCAGAGGGTCTCATCCGGATGAGAGCGGATCTGCTGAACGGCCAGAAGACCGGCACGTTCCTCGATCAGCGCGAGAACCACGTGATGTCCTCGATGTACGCGCACGGCGAGGCGCTGGATTGCTTCAGCTACGTGGGTGGGTTCGCGCTGCAGCTCGCGACGCGGGCGAAGAAGGTCACGGCGGTGGAGATCTCGGAGTCAGCCGCGAAGCTGATCGAAGAGAACGCTCGCGCGAATCAGTTGTCGAACGTGGAGGTCGTCGTCGCAAACGCGTTCGACTTTCTCAAGGACTCGGTGGACGAGGGGCGGCAGTTCGACACGATCGTGCTGGACCCGCCGTCGTTCGCGAAGAGCAAGGACGCGATCGACGCGGCGCTGCGCGGCTACAAGGAGATCAACCTGCGGGCGATGCAGCTCATGCGCCCCGGCGGTCACCTCATCAGCGCGAGCTGCACGTACCACGTGAACGAGCAGATGTTCGAAGACATGCTCGAGTCCGCCGCTTCCGATGCGAAGCGGCGAGTGCAGATCATCGAGGTGCGGGGCGCGGGGAAGGATCACCCGGTGCTGATGAGCCTGCGGGAGACGCGCTATCTGAAGTGCTTCGTGCTTCGCGTGCTGTGATGAGGAACGCGTAGGGAACCGCCGTCGCGATCGCGAGCAGCCCGAAGACGTGGAAGCTCATCAGCGCCGCGAAGTTCTTCTTGCCGATCAGGTCGAAGAGAAAGAGGCCGACGATCGCAGTGAGCGTCGGCACGGCGAGGAGCGCGAGCTTCTGAGAAGTTGGCTTGCCGGTGAGCGCGTTGAGCGCCGCGAAGTGCAGAGGGATGAGCCCGATCAGGTTCGTCCGCCAGCCGAGCGGTGACAGCGCCGCGCTCAGATAAAACGCGACAGCGACGAGGAGCAGGCGGCGTCGTTCTGGATCGCGCGCTCGAAGTGTAGGTCCGACCGTGAGCGCGAAGAGCAGAGCCGCAGCGGCGAGCCCGAGCGGTTTGAAGAGGGACGACTCC
>JBJMQN010000391.1:0-3303 GCA_045802665.1 Myxococcaceae bacterium
GCTGAAGCGGACATCATCGGCACCACGACGGCGGTTGAGCCCGCATCCGCTGAAGCGGACATCATCGGCACCACGACGGCGGTTGAGCCCGCATCCGCTGAAGCGGATATCATCGGCGGCGCGGCGGAGACTGAGCCTGCATCCGCTGAAGCGGACATCACCCGCGCCGTGCGAGCACTGTCCGTTGAAGCGGACACAGGCATCGCGGCGACATGGCTGATGACGAGGAGGCCGAAGGCGATCATTTGCGTTCGATCGGCGCTTCTTGCCACGGAACTCGCTGATCCGTCTTGAATACCCGGAAGATTCCTGCGTCGGAGGCGGCCGTGCTCTCGGTCATCGTTGCGGTGCTGTGCTCGCAGTCGTCATTGATCGGTCTGCCGGCGAAGAAGAAGGTCGTCACGACGGGCCTCGAACGCGGCTCGCTGGGCGTCGGAGTGACGCCTGTCGCTCCGGGCGGCGATCTCATGGTCTCCGTTTCGGTGGACCTCGAAGACTCCGCGTTCCACTCCGGGGAGTGTCTGACGCTAGGGGCCTCGGCAGTGGCCACGTTCGATGGAAAGCCGATGACGCTGGTGCGGCCCGGCGGAATCGCGACCCCGAGCCACATCAGTGGAATGACCGTCGACATGAACATGTGCGTCGCGCCTGCCTTCAGCCTCACGGTCGCGCATCCGTCCGCGGAAACGCCGACGACGAGCCACGAGATTGTGGTGGCAGCTGCGAGCGCCAAACTGACCGCCACGGTGCCGGGGCTCCTTTTCGAGCGCACGCTCACGATCAGTCCGACGGGACCCATCAAGCCCGGCCAACACGTCGAAGTCCGGATGGCTCCCCCGATCGACGACATCCCGGAGTGGGAGCTGGATCGCAGCGTCTCCATATGGGGCGGAGGGAAGAACGCCTGGGTGGAGGGAAAAAACCTGTCGACGAAAGGAGGCGTGTTCGCGTTCGACATGCCCAGCCTGCCCGCAGGGCCGGCGCACCTGGATGTCCACTTCGGCTCGCGTCCGCCGAGAGTGCGGTTTTCCAGCTGTCATGCCCGCTCGTGCACGGGCGAGACGCACAACGGGCCGGCCACGATCGGGTTCGTCATGGCGGCGCCCTGACGTCGAAACACCTCAACGGCAGCCGGCCGGAAGAAGTCGCCTCATCTTCAGAGGGCAGCGGCTCCAGCGTGCCGTACGTCCTCAGCGGCGCGGTGCTCGCGCTCGGCGGCGGTGCTGCCGCGGCGTATCTGCCCTCGCGGGATCCGGGGCTCAAGCTCGCGCCGGCGGACAGGACCGGTCAGCTTCCGTGAGCCTCCCCGCATCGGTTTTCTTCGCGCTTCACCCAATCCGCGCGACGAATTCCACGACTCTGCCCTGCATGACCCATCACAACGGCGCGCCGTCCCTCACCCACCATCCTTCTGCACGAGGTTCTTCAGCGCGCCGACGCCCTTGCTCCCGATCGCCTTCGCGGTCTCCTTCGCGAAGTCCTCCACCTTCTCCGCGTCCACCGAATCGATGCCCTGCTTGATCGCCTGGGTGTAGCGGATCGGCTTCATCGCATCGTGCGCGGCCTTCTCTCCGACGACGTCTCCGAGCAGCTTCTCCAACCCGCCCGCTCTCGCGACCAGCGCCTCGGCCACGAGTGACATCGCCCGCGCTTGCCCAATCAGCGGCAGCTGCTTGTTCGTCTTCATCGACTCAGCCGTCTCGTGCAGTTCGTTCCGCGTCTTCTCATCGACGTACGGGCTCTGCGCCATCTTCTCGAGCTTCTCGGCCGCCTCCGGATAATTCTTGTGGTGCACGTACACGAGGGTCCATCCCCACCACGTGAGCTCGTTCTCCACGCCGAGCTTCTCCAGCGCCTTCAGCCCGCGCTCGACGTCGTCCACCGCCGCGTCTTCTCTCTTGAGCCCGTAGCGATTCCACGCCCTCACGAAGTATCCCGCCGCGAGCATCTGCTGCTGCGTCTGCTCCGCCGTGTACTTCTGCGACTTGAGTGACGCGAGCTGCTCGGAGCTCGGGTGCTCCAGCGCGACGATGAAGCTCGTGAGCTCTTCGTCCGCCGCGTAGTGATACCCGCTCGTGCAGAAGGACGCGCCGCGCAACCAGTAGACGACCTCCGAGATGCCCCAGGGCCAACCCGGTTGCGGTTGCGCTCGGAGGAGCTCGTACGAGACGATCTCCGCCTCCGGGACCTTCTCCGATCTGTCCGTGTTCTGGATGATCCACCACACGACGCCGAACGTCAGGTGCTCCATCTGCGCGTCGTAGCCGGGCACAGGCACAGGCTGTCCGCCCGTCCACTTCGTCCACACCAGTGGGTACTCGTCCTCGTCGTGCTCGGCCAAGGTCTTTCGCGCGAGGTACATGCCCTTGATCAGCGCGTACGCGGTCTCGCTCGTCCGCTTCGCATCGCTCACGCCGGTCGAACCGCGCGCCTGCTCCACTTCATCGAGCAGCTTCCACAGCTCCTTCGCGGCCTCCGGCTCGTTCGCCTCACCCTTCGCTCGAAGCATGAGCTTCAGGATCCGATAAGGCGTGAGCGCGAGAGATTTTTCGTAGCGGCGCTGCATCTCCGCTCGCTCGGCGGCGGCGCGTTCTTTATCCGTCTTGCACGCGTTGCAGGATGCGAGGGCCAACAGGACGAATAGCGGCCAGATCGTTCGGCGTTGCACGCGCGCGCGACTGTAATCGACAAACGAAATCCGCTAAGTGCAGCCGCACCTCTTTTTCCGGAGCAGCTTCAATGAACCTGAAGGACCTCAAAGTCATCATCACCGGCGGCGCGCAGGGGATGGGCGCGTACTTCGCGAAGCAGCTTCAGGCGGCCGGCGCGCAGGTCGCGTGCGGCGACGTGAACGAAGCGGGCCTCGCGGAGCTGCCCAAGGGCATCCACCGCCGCAAGCTCGACGTCGCGTCCGACGACGACATCAACTCGTTCGTCACCTGGGCCGCGGAGCAGATGGGCGGCCTCAACGGCCTCATCAACAACGCGGGCATCCTCCGCGACGGCCTGCTCGTGAAGAAGGATCGCACCACCGGTCAGATCACCAAGCTCTCCCGCGCGGAGTGGGACAAGGTCATCGCGGTCAATCTCACCGGCGCCACGATGATGGTGCAGGCGGTCGTCTCGAAGATGGCGGAGACCGGTCAGAAGCCCGGCGTGATCGTGAACGTCGCCTCGGTGGTCGCCCACTACGGCAACTTCGGGCAGGCCAACTACGTCGCCAGCAAGGCCGCCATCATCGGCCTCACCAAGACCCTGGCCCGCGAGCTCGGCCGCGCCGGCATCCGGGTGAACGCCGTCGCC
>JBJMQN010000392.1:0-6194 GCA_045802665.1 Myxococcaceae bacterium
GCGCGCACCGCTTGCGAGTAGACGTCGTCGCCGGCCTGCGCGTTGGAACGGGAGGTGCCGAGGTCGCGATCGGCGAGCGCTCGGGCGCGCGCGGCGGTGTTCTCGGGCTGAGATTCTCCGAGCTCGCGGCGATCGATCGCCTTCCTGCCACCGGTCGTGTGCTGCGGCCGCGACTCGCCGAGCTCGTGACGTTCGATCCGCCTTCCGCGCGCGATGGAGTTCTCGAAGTCGGACTCGGCGGGGGCGCTCAGCGCGGCCGGTGCATCGAACGACGGCCTCGGCCGGACCGGCAGCCCGAGCGCGTCGAAGCCCGACGCCTCTCCGTCTCCCGTGAGCGTGTGGCCGTTGAGCGTGAAGCCGTAGATGGGATCTGCCTCGGCGCGCATCCGCTGGACCACGCTGCGACGCCCGCCTCCGGGTCCGAGCTCCTCCAGCGTCACCGCCGCGTAGAGCTCGTCGTCGTCGAGGCCGCGGATCTGATCGGAGAAGGCGTGGAGCTCTTTGGGCGTGTGGCGCGCGGCGAGGGCTCGGCGGATGAGCTCGGCCTGGAGATCCGACGCAGCGTCTTCGATCAGCTCCGCGAAGAGCTGCTGATCTTCGGCGGTGAAGGAGTCCAGGTGCTCGCGGCCTTCCGCGGAGAGCAGGTCGAGCAGCTCGCCTCCCGGTGATTCGGAGTACGCCGGCGCGGCGGGGAAGCTCTCCTCGGTGTCGTGGCGCTTGTTCGGGCTCAGGGCGTGCCTCCCTGCCGTCTCATCGCGGAGAGCAGCGACGAGGTGAGCGCGAGCCGTTCGAGGTGATCCACCAGCGCGGTCACGTCCGACTCGGACTTCAGCTTCGCGGCCCAACGGATCAGCAGCGCGGCGAGCGCGGGCTGTCCCTGGAAACGGCTCCCGGCGAGCTGCTTCAGCTTCAACGCGGCGTCGGTGACTCGCGCGGACTTGAGCGCGCGGACCGCCAACGCGCAGTCGACCAGTGGCTGCGGGCCGATCCTCGCGTCACGGAGATCATTCAGCTCCTCGAGCAGGATCTCTCCGTTCAGCTCTCTCGAGGCGAACGGGGGCGAGAGTGGTTTGGCGGGGAGCGCGGCCACGGGGGCAGCGTACATGGTCTCCCGCTCAGCGCGGTCAGCGTCGAGGGGGGTTGTCCCTGAAATTCACCGGTTCGGGCCCCGAAAACCGCGATCCACCGGTGGTTTTCAGGGACACCCCCTCGGTCCCGACGGAGACGCCTGAGCTCAAGGCGATGGTCGAGACGACGCGTACCGCCGGGTTCGTCGCGCCGGATCGAACCGCGAGCGTCAGTTCCCGCGCCGCGTCCCCACCAGCGAGATCCGATGCTTCTCCGCCTCGGCGATCAACCGATCCGGCTCCAGCAGGATGGTCCTGCCGGTCTCCACCGCGAGCACGCGCGCGCCGACTTCCCGCATCGTCTCCAGCGTCTTCACTCCCACCGCGGGCAGATCGAACCGTTCATCCTGGCCGCTCTTGGCGAGCTTCACGACGACGGCGCCATCTCCTCCGAGCTTCCCTCCTCGGCGGATCGTCTCGTCCGTCCCCTCCACCGCCTCCAGCGCGAGCACGTGCCCTTGCCGAACCACCACGGTCTGGCCGACGTCCGCTTTCCCCAACGCTCCCGCGACCTCGACGCCCAGCGCGACGTCCTTGCTCTGCACCGCGTTGAGCTCCGGTCCGGCGAGGCGTCCCTCCGGCGCGAGGAGCTCCTTCACGAAGTCCGTCGGGGCGACGATCGTGATCCCTTCGCGTTCGAAGTGATCCGCGACAGCTCTCAGCAGCGCGTCGTCTCGGAAAGATCGCAGCCTCGCGACGATCCGGATCGCGCCGACGTCGGGCCTCGCCTGCGTGAGCGCCTTCACTCGCCCGATTCCGCCCGCCATCACCGCGCGGGAGACGCCCGCGGCGCGGAACGCTCCGACGATGCCGTCGATCTGCCCGACCCGCACCCAGGAGAGCGAATCGACGTGCGGCGCCAGCGAATCATCCGTCTCGCCCCGGTGCGCGACGGCGATGACCTCGAGCCCCTGCTTCCGGGCGGCCTCGGCGAACAGCCGCGGAAAGATCCCGCTCCCAGCGATCAATCCGATGCGTTCGCGAGCGGCCATGTCCGGAGCCCTACCGGGTGATGCCGCGCTTGCTCGCTTCGATGAACCCGAGCAGCTCGTCGATCTCCTTGTGCCCGCCGTGCTCCGCGCGCAGGTGCGAGACCGCCTCGTTGAGGCCCATCTTCGAACGGAAGAGGATCTTGTACGCGTCCTTGATCCGCCGAATCTGATCCTCGGTGTAGCCGTGACGCTGCAGGCCGACGGTGTTGAGCCCGGCGAGCTCCGCTCGATCGCCCTGCGCGGTGCAGTACGGCGGCACGTCCATCGCCACCATCGCTCCGCCCGCGATGAACGCGTGCCGGCCGATGCGCGTGAACTGGTGCACCGCGGAGAGCCCGCCGAAGATCACGAAGTCCGCGACCTCGCAGTGCCCCGCCACCGCGACCGAGTTCGCGAGGATGCAGCCGTTCCCAATCTGCACGTCGTGCGCGACGTGGCTGTTCGCCATGAAGAGGTTCTTGTTGCCGATCTTCGTGACGCCGCCGCCGCCCGCGGTGCCGATGTGCAGCGTGGCGAACTCGCGGATCATGTTCTCGTCGCCGATGACGAGCTTCGTGTCCTCGCCGGCGTACTTGAGATCCTGCGGCACCGCGCCCACCGAGGCGAACTGGAAGATCCGGTTGCGCTCGCCGATTGTCGTATCGCCTTCGATGACCGCGTGCGGCCCGACCTTCGACCCCGCGCCGATCTTCACCTTGGGCCCGATGACCGCGAACGGCCCCACCTCCACGCTCGCGTGCAGCTTCGCTTCGGGATGAATCACCGCCGTCGGATGAACGTTGCCCATGGTGCCCTACCCTTCCTTCGGCGCTGCGCCTTCAGCGGCCTGCTTGTCCACGACGGTGGCGAGGAACTCCGCCTCCGCGACCTTCGCGCCATCCACCGTCGCGGTGGCCTGCGCCTTCCACACCGGCCCCTTGTGCTTCAGGATCTCCACCTCGAGCTGCAGGCGATCTCCGGGCACCACGGGCTTGCGAAACCGCGCACCGTCGATGCCCATCAGGTAGGTGACCTTCTTCTCCGGATCGATGTCCTCGCTCTTGTACGCGAGCAGCGCGGTGGCCTGCGCCAGCGCCTCGAGGATCAGCACGCCCGGCATCACCGGGTGGCCGGGGAAGTGGCCCTGAAAGAACGGCTCGTTGATCGTCACGTTCTTGAAGCCGACGATCTTCTGCCCCTTCACCAGCTCGACGACGCGGTCCACCAGCAGGAACGGGTAGCGGTGCGGCAACAGCTTCTGGATCTCCAGAAGGTCCATCATCACGAGTCCCTCTCCTTCTCCAGCTCGTCCACTCGCTTGCGCAGCGCTCGCAGCTCCTTGAGCAGCTCAGGGAGCTTGTCGGCGGCCGCGGACATTCGCAGCCAATCCTTGTGCGGCATCGCGGGCGAGCCGGACACCACCTGTCCATCTTCCACGTCGTGCGCCACGCCGGACTGTGCGCCCACCTTCACCATGTCGCCCACGCGGATGTGGCCGACGACGCCGACCTGTCCCGCGAGGACCACGCCGGTGCCAATCTCCGTCGAGCCCGACACGCCCGCCTGCGCGCAGATGATCGTCAGCGGGCCCACGGTCACGTTGTGGGCGATCTGCACGAGGTTGTCGATCTTGGTGCCCTTGCCGATGACCGTCTCGCCCACCGTCGCGCGGTCCACGCACGAGCACGCGCCGAGCTCCACGTCGTCCTCCAACCGGACGATCCCCGCCTGCGGAATCTTCACGTGCGCCGGAGTCTCCAGGTCGAACGCGAAGCCGAACCCGTCCGCGCCGATCACGCTGCCTGCGTGCAGGATGCAGCGGTGGCCTATGCGGCAGCCCTCGCGGATCGTCACGTTCGGATAGACGAGGCAGTCCTCTCCGACCACCGCGTGATCTCCGACGTAACTGCCGGGGAAGATGACGCTCCGCGCGCCGACGACCGCGCCCGCCTCCACCGTCGCGCCGTGCATCACCGTCGCCGCCGGATGAACGCGCGCCTCGACGTGCACGAACGCTCGGGTGCTGATCCCGGGCTGGTACTCAGGCCGCGGATGAAAGAGCTGGCTCACCTTCGCGAACGCGAGGTGCGGGTTGTCCACGCGGATGAGCGAGACGCCGTCGCGCTTCGTCCCATCGCGCCCGACGAGAACCGCGGACGCCTTCGTCGCCTCGAACTGCTTGCGATAGCGCGTGTTGCCGTAGAACGAGAGCTGCCCGGAGGATGCTTCCTCGAGGCCGTTCACGCCGGAGATCTCGAGCTCGGGGTTGCCCACGAGCTCGCCACCCACGTGCGCGGCGACGTCCTTCAACGACCGCGCTTTCACTTTGTGAGGCGACAAGACGCTTCGGCCGGGGCGGCTACTTCTGCGCCGTGTCCTTCTTCGGCACGTCCTTCACCGGCGCGGCGGTAGCGCCTTTGCCGCCCGCGTAGGTGCTGTTGTACAGGCGCACCAGCTCATTGGTGAGATCCAGCGAGGCGGGCGCGTACACGAGGCCGGAGTCGGTCTTCTCGAACACCATCGTGAGGCCTTCGCGCTGCGCGATCTGCGCGATGATCGGATCCATCTTGCTGAAGATCTTCTGAAGCTCCTGGTGCTCCTGGTTCGCCATGTCCTGGCGGCCCTTGTCCCACTTCTGGGTGAGGTCGAAGAGCTTCTTCTGGAGCTCGGTCTGCTTCTGCAGGCGCGTCTCCTCGCTCATCGCGGAGGCCTGCTTGTCGAGGAGATCCTTCTCCTTACGAAGCCCCTCCTGCTCGCGATCGATCTCCTTCTGCTTGTCGTCGAGAAGCTTCTGGAGCTTCGCCTTGGCCGCTCGGCCTTCTTCGACCTCGAGGAGCGCGCGCTGCAGATCCACGTAGCCGGCCTTGAACTCGGCGCGAGCGACCTGCGCGGTGCAGAGGGTGGCAACCACGGCCAGAGCCGTCAGAACTCGGTGAGACATTGCTTGGGAACTCCTGAGGGTTTCGCCCGAAAAAGCGCGCGGACACTAGGGGTTACACGGGGTGCGACGCAACCGCTAGAAGAAGTTGCCGATCGTGAACTCGAACAGGAGCGGCTGATCGTCGGGACGTTTGTTGAGCGGCACGCCCCACTCGAAGCGCAGCGGGCCGATCGGGCTGAACCAGCGGAAGCCGAAGCCCACCGACTGGAAGAGTCCGAAGGGCAGCTTGTCCTGCTTGTCCTGGAAGAACGCCTCGTTCTCAGCGAACGCGTTGCCCGCGTCATAGAAGACGACGCCGCGGATGCCGACCTTCTCGAAGATGGGGAACTCGAGCTCGGCGTTGAGGATGAACTGCTTGTTGCCGCCCACCGGGAACTTGGAGACGCCGGCGTCGGGACGGCTCGCCTGGCCCACGAGGATCGTGGGCGAGATGGAGCGCAGGAAATAGCCGCGCACGGTGTTGATGCCGCCCAGGTAGTAGAGCTCCGAGATGGGCAGCGGGCTCTCGCCGGAGAGCGGCTGAATCAGGCCGGCCGTGATGTTGGTCTTGAAGACGAGCCCCAGCGGCAGCGGCTTGTAGAAGCGGCTGAAGGCCGTGTACCGCGCGAACTGGAACTCCGAGCCGAGCCACGAGGGCGCGAGCTCCACGGACGCATACTGGAAGTGGCCCGCGGTGGGGAACAGCCGGTTGTCGCGGCGATCCCACGAGAGCGAGAACCGCACCGACGACATGGTCCCGGAGCGGAACCGGTTCGCGAGCGGGAGATCCGTATCCGCGAAGCTGCTCCCCGCCTCCACCTGCACGTACTCGCGCGTGTACGCGACGTTCGCGGAGACGTCTTCCAGCGCGGGCGCGACGTTGTCGAAGCGGTAGCCGAAGTTGAGCGTGCCGCCCGTCGCGTTGCGGAGGAACCCCAGGTAGTCCGCCTGCTGCCGGTACGCGTCCGCGGAGAAGATGAACGGCGTGTCGAGGAAGTACGGATCGAAGTAGCTGAACTGGAGCAGCTGCCGCAGCGACGACCACTGAATCGCGGCGGAGACGGACTGGCCCCACCCTAAGAAGTTCTGCTGCTGCACCTGCGCGGTGAAGACGAAGTTCTCCACGTTGGAGAACCCGAGGCCCAACTGGAACGTGCCGGTGGCCTTCTCCTTCAC